>CAIXSK010000416.1 GCA_903922075.1 uncultured beta proteobacterium
CACTTGCGGTCCATGGTCTTGCGCGAAATGCCCAGGCGGCGCCCGGCCTCGGACTTGTTGCCGTCGCAGGCGGCGAGCACGGCCAGGATGTGGCGTTTTTCGACGGCGGCCAGGGTTTCGTCGCTGGCCGGTGCGGCGGGGAGGCCAACGTCCGGTTCGGGGCCGATGTCGAACCAGCCGAGGATCAGCGAACGCTCAACCAGGTTGCGCAGTTCGCGGACATTGCCCGGCCAGTCGTAGTCGCTCAGTCGGGCGACGGTGCGCGGGTCGAGGGCGAGCGGTGGGACGCCGAGATTGGGCGTCAGTTGGGCCATGAAGTGCTCGACCAGCAGCGGAATATCCTCCGCCCGCTCGCGCAGCGGCGGCAGCGTCAGTTCCAGCACCTGCAGGCGGTAATAAAGATCCTGGCGGAAGCGCTGGGCGGCGACTTCGCCCTTCAGGTCGCGGTTGGTGGCGGCGATGACCCGGACGTCGACGGCGATTTCCTGCTCCGAACCGACCGGCCGGATGCGTCGCTCCTCCAGCGCGCGCAGCAGCTTGGCCTGGGCGGCCAGCGGCAGTTCGGAAATCTCGTCGAGAAACAGCGTGCCGCCGCGGGCGTAATAGAACAGCCCCTCGCGGCTGTGCTGGGCGCCGGTGTAGGCGCCCTTGACGTGGCCGAACAGCTCGGACTCGATCAGTTCGGCCGAGATGGCGGCGCAGTTGACCGGCACGAAGGGACCGTTGGCGCGTGGGCTCATCCGGTGCAGGGCGCGGGCGGCGACTTCCTTGCCGGTGCCCGACTCGCCGGTCAGCAGGATGGTCGCCGGGGTCGGCGCGATACGCTTGAGGCGCTCGCAGACGGCGAGCACGGTGGCGGACTGGCCGACCATGCCGTCGATGGTCGGCGAGCGTTCCTCGACCTCGCGGCGCAGCACGAAATTCTCGCGGCGCAGGCCGGAGCGCTCGAAACAGCGTTCGACGGCATTGTGCATCTGGGCCACCGAAAACGGCTTGAGCAGAAAATCGGCCGCCCCGGCGCGTAGCGCGTCGATGGCCGTGTCGAGATCGGCGTAGGCGGTCATCATCACGACATCGCCGGCAAAACCCTCGTGGCGCAGTTCGTGCAGCCAGTCGATGCCCGAACAGCCGGGCAGGGCGATATCGAGGACGATCAGGTCGTAAAGCTGGCGCTGCAACAGCGGCGTCGCCGCCTCGACGCTGTCGGCGGTGTCGACCTTGCCGTAGCGGCGGGTCAGGGCGCGCTGCAGGAAGCTGACCATGCCCGGTTCGTCGTCGACGACGAGAATCGAGAACTGTTGGCGCAATGCGCGGTCGGCGTCTTCGGCCGGATTATTGTTGTTCATGCTCCTCCTTGATTGCTTGGCATCATCGCAAATTTGATTGCTTGCAGGCAATGAGGGGGCTGGGGTTTTGCTTTTTTGCCTTTTCTGAAGCTGTGTTTTCCGCGCTTGAGGCGCGTCTCACTTTCTTTTGCTTCGCCAAAAGAAAGTAAGCAAAGAAAAGGCGACCCTGGGTCGGCGCCGGCTTCGCCGGTTCCCTGCGCTACTCGGTGTTGGCGGGGGCTGCGGAACTCGGCCCTGCGGGCCTCAGACAGTCCTCGCCCTTTTTCCGCCAACGCCTGCGTTGCTCGGCGCCTCCCAAGGGGCCCGGCAAACCATCCGGCTCGACGGCCGTTTCGGTTTTTCAAATTTGGGCTTTTTTTCGGCCTGACCGTAGCATTCCGGACAACTGCCTGAGCCCGGACGCCTTTCGGGTCCCCCTGAGAGGCGCTGAGCAACGCAGGCGGGCCGGGGGATTTCGGCTGGCGGTGTTTGAGCCGCAGGCGAGTTTAGCCAGCCGCCCGGCCCACCGAGTAGCGCAAGGGACCGGCGTAGCCGGCGCCGACCCGGGGGTCGCCTTTTCTTTGGCTACTTTCTTTTGGCGAAGCAAAAGAAAGTACGCCCGCCCTCAAGGCGGAAAGCACAAGCCCAGAAAAGGCACCTTTAAATCAACCCCTCAAACATCTGCACCTGCACCAAATCCCCCGCCTGCACCCCGCTACATTCCTCCGCCAGCACCACAAAGCAGTTCGCCTCCGACATCGACCGCAGCACCCCCGACCCCTGGTTACCGGTGGTCCGCACCTGCCAGCGCCCGTCGACCAAAGCAACCTCCCCGCGCAGATACTCCCGTCGCCCCGGCTGTTTCTTGATCGCATTGGCCGAGACCACCGTCAGCAGCGGCCGCTCGGGGATCGGGTCGAGGCCGGAGAGGCGGAGCAGGGCGTCGAGGGCGAACTGGGTGTAGCTGACCATCACCGCCACCGGATTGCCGGGCAGGCCGAACAGCCAGGCGTTGCCGACCTTGCCGAAGGCCATCGGCCGGCCG
>CAIXSK010000417.1 GCA_903922075.1 uncultured beta proteobacterium
ATCGACTGATACTGGATCGTCGAGCGCCGCCCCGCATAGGCGGAAAACTGAATAGCGTGGTCACCCAAACGATGCTCATAGGTCAGACCACCCTGCTGATGATCGATACTTTTGCGTGTATTGAAATCGAGCACCGGTTGGGCGACGCTACTAGGCTTGCTCTGATACGTCGCCCAATTCAAGCCTTGCGGATCCTCAGCATCCTGGCGGAAGGTGTTGGCGATCAAGGTCAGCTTGCCATCCTGGCTTGGCCGGAAGGTCAGCTTGACCATGGTCTGGTCGCGCTCGGCCGAACTGTGGTCGCGATAACCTTCGGTGGCAAAACGCGAGGCATCAATCACATAGCCGACACCACCAACTTCACCCTGAGCGCTGAGGTCGGCTTTCCAAGTGCCGTAGCTGCCTGCCGAGAAGTTGCCTTCGACCGTCGGGGTTCCCTTGCCATCCGGGGTAAACATCTGGATGACGCCACCGGCATGATTGCCGTAGATGACCGAAAGCGGCCCGCGCATGACTTCGATGCGTTCGGCGCGATCAAGATTGAAAGTTGCAGCCTGCCCCTGACCATCCGGCATCGAGGCCGGAATGCCATCAGAAATCAGACGAATACCGCGCACCCCGAAAGCCGAGCGCGCACCGAAACCGCGCGACGAAATCTGCAAATCCTGCGCATAGTTCTGACGATTCTGGACGTTGATGCCGGGAACCGCGGCCAGCGCCTCGGAAGCATTGACCCGTGCCTGATCGGCACCGATCCTGTCCGCATCAACAACATCAATCGCGGCAGGCAGATCGAAGGAACTGTGCTCGACACGAGAGCCGGTGACCACAACGCTATCGAGTGTCAGAGAGGCTTCAGCAATGGCAAAACAAGGGAATGCAGCAGCGATGATCGCTGCCATACGGCTCGGGCGAAATTTCATTTTTTTGGGTTTTATGCGGAAAGGTTCAGGTCTTTGCCAACCAGCCCTTGTCGCTGGCCATGGCCAGGAAGGCGTCGACATCCTTGCCGATACTATCACTGTGGCCAGGGAAAGTTGCGTCGAGATCGGCGACGATCTCCGAAATCTTGCGCTCGCCGTTGCAGCGCTTGAGGATTTCGGCAGCAGCGGTATTGAGTTTGATCAGGCCTTCCGGGTAGAGCAGGATGTGTGCATCCTGACTGGCTTCCCAACGGAAAACATAATGCGGACTGAGCCGCGGACGTACTTCATTGTTCATATCGGCTCTCATCAAGAAAAAGGGCGGCAGACATCGCCGCCGCCCACAGCCCACTTAGCGCACGTAGACGTAAGCGGTGACTTCGAAGCCGAGGCGGATTTCGCAGTAAGCGGGGGTTTGCCAGTTCATGGGTGTCTCCTAATTGGTTTTGGAACGGCACCATACCGTTCCAGAATTGATTGTCAGCAATTGGTATGCCATGCACACCCGTGGTTTTGCTAAAACGGGCTCAAGAAAATCATGAGACCTTGGTCATTTGGGTATATTGCCCCCAACCTTCGATCTGCACCGGACAGTAAGCGAGCAACATGGCGTCGAGCATGGACCACAGCAGATCGAGCTTGAACTGCAGGATGCCGAGTACCTTTTCCTGGGCTTCGCGGGTATTGAAATAGCCAAGGGTGATGCGCAGGCCATTGATCACGTCGCGCGGCGCTTCGGTCAGACGGCGCTGGAAGTAGTCGTAGCCTTCCGGCTCGATCCACGGATAATGCGTCGGCCAGTGATCGAGGCGCGACTTGTGGATGGTCGGCGCGAACAGTTCGGTCAGCGATGAGGCCGCTGCTTCCTGCCAAGGCGCGTGACGGGCGAAATTGACGTAAGCGTCGACCGCAAAGCGCACGCCGGGCAGTACGAGTTCTTGCGAGACGATCTGTTCGCGGGTCAGGCCAACCGCTTCGCCAAGACGAATCCAGGCCTCGATGCCACCATCCTCGCCGCCGTAGCCGTCATGATCGAGAATGCGCTGCACCCAGTGACGGCGCACCTCGCGGTCCGGACAATTGGACATGATCGCAGCATCCTTGACCGGAATGCTGACCTGGTAATAGTAGCGATTGGCCACCCAGGCCTGGAGTTGCTCACGGGTGGACTTGCCCTCGTGCATCATCACCTGGAAGGGGTGATAGATGTGGTAGCTGACACTCTTGGCGCGCAGCTTGGCCTCGAATTCCTCAGGCGTCCACGGTTTCAGATCGTTCATGTTCATGCCTTTTTGTCTCCGTCTTCAATCAGCATCCCGTCGAAGGCCAGTTCGATACCGGCACGCGTCAGTTCGGCACGCTCCGGCGAGTCTTCGTCGAGAATAGGATTGGTATTGTTGATGTGAATCAGTACCTTGCGCGGCTTGCTATAGCGGCCGAGCAGGTCGATCATGCCGTCCGGCCCGGACTGGGGCAGATGGCCGATTTCGCGGGCGCACTTGGTCGAGATGCCGAGACGGATCATTTCGTCGTCGGTCCAGAAAGTACCGTCGAGCAGCACGCAGTCGGAATCGGCCAGGAAGGGTTCGAGATGCGGCTCCATGGCACCGAAGCCCGGGGCGTAGAAGATCTTTCCACCCGTCGCCGCATCCTCGATCAGGACACCGATATTGTCTCCGGGATGCGGGTCGTGGCGGTGCGGCGAATACGGCGGCGCCTTGCTGGACAGAGGCACCGGCGTGAAGGTCAGCCCCGCCGCCCCGGGAATGGCGAAAGGCGACGGAGGTTGCGTCTGCACCTGCTGCCAGCGCACAGTGCAGAAGTGGGAGAGAACATTGAAAACCGGATTGCCGGTAGTCAGGTCTTCATGGACCTGCGAGGTACACCAAATGTCGAGCGGTTTCCCCTCGCGCAACATGAACAGGCCAGTGGTGTGATCGATCTGGGCGTCAATCAGCACGACGCCGACGATACCCGTGTCGCGCAAGCCGCGCCCCGGTTGCAGCGCCGGGTTGGCGCGAATCTGACTCAGGATGTCCGGAGAAGCGTTGAACAACACCCAGTCAACGCCATTGGCGCTGACCGCGATCGACGATTGCGTGCGGGGAATGGTGCGCACGCTGCCGTCACGAACGCCGGCACAATTCCGGCAATTGCAATTCCACTGGGGGAAACCACCACCGGCGGAGGAACCAAGGACAAGTATTTTCATGGCAGCGAGTTTGCCCGCGCCTCCCGGCACCGCCATCGGGATTATGGTGAATTGCCACTCATGGTTTTCTGTAGGTCACGAGAAACCAACTCCTCGGTATTGTTCAACGGTGCGCAGTTATTGAACGGCGTACCAAACTTAAACAATAGTCAGAGAGGTCTTTACGTCTACGCAATCGGTCGACCGAATAAAAAAATCCCGTCACCTGCTGCTCTCTGCCAAATATCTCACATCTCAAGTTCGGAAATTGGATTCCGATAACACGGGCTGTGCATCACCATCACCAGTAGGTGCGATTCTTGCACGTCTGGTATTAGCACTTCCAAGGAACGAAGGCGATCTCATGGCGTCATTCGACCAATACAACCATTCAGGAGACAAGCATAACCATGAAAATTGAGGAATTACTGCATAAGGCGCTGGACATCTCGCCCCCCTGGAATATCGTCCGGGTGCGCGAAGATCTGGGGAAGCAGCAAATCGACGTCTGGGTCGCCCGACAAACCGGGAAAAGCTGGTTTTTCGGCAACAAATCGGCCGCTATCCCGGAAGACCGGGAAATGGCCTGGCGACACGTCAATCTGGGCGGATGCCGCTGTGTCGTCCATGCGGTTCCCAATACCGATTCGCCACCGCTGCCGTGGGTCGGCGAACCGGGCATGCCATTTACGCACGGCATGTCCCGCATGATTGCCGCAATGATGCGGGACGGCATCAAGTTGCAGAGCATCTGCGCCATTCTCGACATCACTGTTGCCGACCTGTGGAAATTCAAGCATACGCTGGATAGCGGCAAAGCCGGCCTGTCTGGTGGAAACGCGCCGAATGTGAGCGTTCCCGAGGCATCCTCGTCATCGAACGTACCGGACCCCGACTCGCCGATCTGGGAGAAACTGCTCGATGGTTCGGCCAATATCGATATTCGCCTGCTGGGCCTGAAGTTCCTGCTCACCAAGTTGCGCGAGCAAATGCGGGTCATCACCGACCCCGAGGTCAGGGTCCTCAAGGCTTATGAGCTACAGCGCTATTTTGCCCGCTACGAACAAACGCTCGGCCACGAACTGGCACAATTAAGCAAACTTTGAATCGATTTGCGAGGATAACAAAATGAAAGCAAACACCGGGCTGATGAGCATCAGCCAGGCGTCCGCATTGATCAGCGCCGGTAAGTTCCTGAATATCGCCGGTGACGAGGAAGCCCTGAAACAACTCCCGAAGGGCAACTGGATTGGCGGAACCATTCCTTATTTCATGTCGTCCGACGGCGGAAAAATCGCTCGCGATCAGGTCTTCGTCAACGAAATCGTCGACATGGCCAGCGCACCGACCATTCGCCAGTACGATGTCGATTCGCTGCCACAACTTTGCCGCAACGCACCGGACCACGGTTACACGATCCTCGTCGTTCCGGCCTTTGGCCCATGCCACAGCAGCTTTGCCGAGAATGCGCCGAATTACGAAGACATGTACATCAAGCCGGTGGTCGGCTGGGTTGCCGGCATCCATCTTGAGGACCTGGGCAAAACCACGCCCAAGGTTGCCAACGGCCTGACCGGCGAGCTTTCCGATCAACACGCAGTCGCCATGGACATTCCGCTGCCGCCGGACCAGTACGCGCAGATCGATATCGTCAACCTCTTCCAGCCCGGTGACGGCGACAGCATCACCTTTGACAGCACCGGTTTCACTGCCGGGGCCTGCACGATTGGCGGCAAATCGGCCAACCTGGCTGAATTCCTGACGACGAACAATATCGACACCCGCCTGCCGCTGGTTGCCGATTACTGCGGCGCGATGATCAACGTCAGCATCAAGGCAGTCGACGCCAAGGCCGGCAAGGTCGAGTTCTATGCGCCGGTATTCCAGGGCCTGACCTACAAGATCGCGGCGCCGGTCCAGGACTATGTCCACGAGTTTCAGGCTGCCCTGCCCAAGATCGAAACGGGCATTACCTTTTCGTGCAACTGCATCCTGAACTTCCTGTACTCCAACCTGGAAGGCAAGCGGACGGCCAACGTCACGGGGCCGATCACCTTTGGCGAAATTGGCTACCAGCTGCTCAACCAGACGCTGGTCTACCTGACCATCAGCAAGTAAGCAGCAAACCTGGGGTGGCGGCGCCTTCCGCCACGAACAGACGATGGACCTGAACGCCGGCACAGCCGGCGTTCAGCATTTTCAGGCGGTCCGTCGCGTTGCGGATGCCACCAACAGCAACGATGCGCACCCCCGGGGCAGCCGCGCACAGCTGCCTGAGCATTACCAGCCCAACCGGGCGCGCCTGCGCATCAGAGATGACTACCGTCATCTGCCCCACGCCGGCCTGCTCAATCGCCGGCACCAGCCTGATAGCCGCCTCCAGCGGCAATTTAACCGCCAGTTGCGGTCGATCCACCGAGCTCTGCCGATGACGCCAATGCGCCACCTGGGCCAGCGCGTCCAACAAGACAGGTCGCAGGTCTTCGCCGACAAAACGCCGATTCGCCGCCGCGCTCAGGTTCAGGCTCAGATAATCGACCACCGGCGGCGCTTCGGCCAGCAGGCCGAGGCCTTGCAACCATTCGTCAGCCAGCGCTTCGGCCGGCAAATCCGGAGGCAGACCAAGGCCAATGCCAATTGCGGTTTTTGGCCTTTTTTTCCGGCTTACCGTAGCAATTGCCAGAATCAGGGCTTTCAAGCCCGGATTGCTCCCCGGGAGAGACTGGCTGGTCACCGAACCGAACTCGACACTGCCAAAACCCAGCCCGAGCAATTCGTCGGCCCGTTCGCCGGTCTTGTCGATTCCCCCGGCCAGTCCCGGGCGGTTTAGCCAGCCAAACGCCGGGTGCATCATCCCCATCGCCGCTGAAACTCGATCATGAATTTTGCCAACGCCGCTGCACCGGCCTCCGGCATGGCGTTGTACAGGCTGGCCCGCAAACCGCCCAATTGAGGATGACCACGCAGGTAATGCATCCCCGCGGCCTCCGCCTCGTCGATGAAATGATCGACAAGGCCGTTGTCGGCGAGCTGAAAGCAGACATTGACCGGCGAACGCCAGGCAGTGGCAACCGGAATCCGGTAAAAGCCGCCGCTGGCATCGATCGCACCATAGACCAGCGCCGCCTTGCGCCGACCGGCCTCAGCCATGGCAGACAGCCCACCCTGCTCGGCGATCCAGTCGAAAACCATGGCCGAGAGTTGCAAGGCCAGCATCGGCGGGGTGTTGATGCAGCTATTGGCCTCGGCCTGACGTCGATAGGAAAACAGCGCCGGCAAGGTATCCGGCGAGCGCGCCAGCAAATCCTCGCGCACGATGACGACTGTCAAACCGGCCGGCCCGATATTTTTCTGGGCGCCGGCGTACAACAAGCCGAATTTCTCGACAGCCAGCGGGGCCGTCAGAAAATCCGAGGTGCAATCCCCGATCAGCGGAATCTCGCCGGTGTCGGGCAGCGACGGCCAGGCCAGGCCATCCGCGGTTTCGTTGGTCGTCACGTGACAATAGGCAAGATCTTCCGGCAGCGCCGGCTTGCCACTGTCCTCCGGTCGTTCCAGAGCAACGACCGGCAGATGGACCGATCCTTCATTCATTGCCCGGCGCGACCAGTAGCCGGTTTGCACATAGCCGCCACGCCTTGCCGGCGAACCCAGGTTCATCGGCACCAGCGAAAACTGCTGCATGGCACCGCCAGCCAGAAAGAGGATGCGATAGCCGTCCGGCAAGCCGAGCAGATCGCTCAGTCGCTGCCGGGCATGCTCACGGAGTGAACGGAATGGCTGGCTGCTGAACGGCCGCTCGATCTGGCAGGCGCCGTCGCCCCCACGCCGAAACAACTCTTCGCTCGCCCGGGCCAGCACAGCGTCAGGCAGGCGGGCCGGACCGGCAGCGAAGTTCCAGGCCATGTTTAGCTGAAGAGAAAGCCGCCGTGGCTGCCGGTCGCCATGAAAAATAGCAAGGGCACCGACAGCATCGTGTTGGTCCGCGACGAAAGATGAGTGATCCGTGAACAGCGCAGGCGTTCGTCGATGCTGGCCGGCTTGAGACCGAGCACCTTTTTCTGGTGCGGCCAGAGTACCAGCCAGAGGTTGGCGAGCATGATCGTGCCGATCCACACGCCGAGGCCAAGCGGTGCCAGCGCGCCCTCCAGGGTCAGTGCCGGCACCAGCCAGCCGCGTTGCCAGAGCATGTACATGCCCGCCACCCAGGCAACGATAGCTGCCCAGCGGAAGGTGCCGTGCTCGCGGTTGATCACCGCCTTCAGACGCGGACTGTCGGGCTCGGAAAGATCGCTCGCCACCAGCGGTCGCCAATCCGGGCGTTGAACCACGCTGGAGTAGTTGTGGCCGACCCAGATAATGCCGGCGATGAAATGCAGCCAGCGGGCCAGCAAGTCGAACAGTGCGCCATCCATGGATTAAACCGCCATCCAGAGGCGCAGCGAGGCGACCAGCACAACAGTCAGCAAGATGCCGAGAATGATGGTGCCACTAGCCGAGTCGTAAGGATGGCGCAAGATTTCAGCCTTCCATGAACTCGGTTGAAACAGCAAGCGCGGAGCGCTTGATCAGCGGCTTCTTGAAGCGCATCGGCTGCTCGCGCACCGCCACCGCCTGCTGCACGACATGATGCATCGGCGAGCGACTGCAGGCCGGGTCGGTATTGCTGGGATCGCCGGTCAACAGGAAGGCCTGGCAACGACAGCCACCGAAGTCCTTTTCCTTCTCCGAGCAAGAACTGCACGGCTCGGGCAGCCAGTCGAGGCCGCGATATTTGCGGAACAGCGGCGATTCGTGCCAGATCCAGCTCAGCGATTTGTCGCGTACCGACTCGAACTCAAGCCCGGGAATGACCCGCGCTTCCTGGCAGGGCATCGCCACGCCATCCGGCGCCACGGTCAGGTGAATCGCCCCCCAGCCGTTCATGCAGGCTTTCGGGCGTCCTTCGTAGTAGTCCGGGATGACGAAATAAATCGTCATCGTGTTGCCCAGCTTCTCGCGCCAGCGGTTCACCGTCGCTTCAGCGGCCCGCACCTGCTCAAGCGTCGGCATCAGCTCATCGCGATTCATCAGCGCCCAGTTGTAGTACTGGATATTGGCGAATTCGATGTATTCGATGTTCAGTTCCGCTGCCCAGGCGATCATCGCGTCGATCTCATGGATGTTCTGCTTGAACACCGGAACGTTAAGCACCA
This sequence comes from uncultured beta proteobacterium, assembly GCA_903922075.1. GTDB lineage: Bacteria > Pseudomonadota > Gammaproteobacteria > Burkholderiales > Rhodocyclaceae > Azonexus. The sequence continues at coordinate 8,310 of CAIXSK010000417.1, forward strand.
TCGGGAAGCCATGCTTCTTGATCAGCCGCGCCGCCTCCATCTTGAGGGCATGGGCACGGGCACCGACCAGCGCGTCGGTCAGCTCGGCCGTCGAAGCCTGCACTGAGAGCTGGATGTGCTTGAGGCCCGCCGCCTTGAGCGCCAGCAAACGCTCCTCGGTCAGGCCGATACCCGAGGTAATCAGATTGCTGTAGAGACCGATCTTTTCAGCATGAGCGACCAGTTCTTCGAGATCGTCGCGCAACAGCGGCTCACCGCCGGTGAATCCGAGCTGGAGCGCGCCGAGTTGGCGCGAATCGTCAAGCACCTTCTTCCACTCGTCGGTACTCAGCTCCTGCGAACCATAGTTCTCGAAATCCAGCGGGTTATTGCACCAGGAGCACTTCAACGGGCAACGATAGGTCAGTTCCAGCGACAACCACAACGGCTTGCCCTGCCCATCCAGGCTGATTCCCTTTTCTTCCTTCGGCATACGGTCACTTTCATCGTCAAGACGCAATGGGCCATTGTTGGCCAGAGACCATACGGGGGACAAGGATGAAATCCGGAATAGCGACTAGCGATTTTCACGAGGCCGCTTGAGTGCGACACCCCGGCGCGGGCGCGGGGCTACCCGACGACCGACTCGCCAACCCAGCCCAGGGCATTGATGCAGGCCCTCGCCACCGGTGGCGACAAGCCACCGTGCCCGGCATCGGGCACCGGCACCCAGGTCGCCTCCGGCCAGGCCCGATGCAGGCTTTCGGCCACATGGGGCGGACAGACCGGGTCGGCCAAGCCCTGGACGATTGCCGCCGGGATATGCCGCAAGCGCTCGACACCAGCCAGCAACTGGCCGGGCGCCAAAAAGCAATCGTGAGTCAGGTAATGCATCTGCACCCGCGCCTTGGCCATTTGAGAGGCATCGGGCAACTGGACGAGCGGTCGCTCTCCCATCAGGGCGCGCTCGTAATCCAGCCATGCGCGCGCTGCAGGCAGGGCAATATCCGAGTCGTTGTGAAGAATGCGCCGGGCATAGGCAGCGAGCAGATTACCCTGCTCCCCAGGCGGAATCTGTTTGGCAAAGGCTTTCCAGGCCTCCGGTGCGGCCCCGCTCCTGCCCTGAACGTAGGCAGCGATCTCCTCGCGGGACCCGAGAAACACCCCTCTCAGTACCAGCCCCAGCACGCGCTCGGGAAAAATCTGGGCATAAGCCAGCGCCAACAGGCTGCCCCACGAACCGCCAAACAAGATCCAGCCGGGAATACCCAAGGCATCGCGCAGATATTCGAGATCAGCGACCAGATGCGCCGTCGTATTGGCCTCGATGCAGCCGAGCGGCCGACTTCTGCCGCAGCCACGCTGGTCGAACAGCACAGCGTGGAAACGCTCCGGATCAAACAGGCGGCGTTGCGTCGGCGAACAACCGCTGCCCGGCCCGCCATGGAGGAAAAGCACTGGCAATCCATCGATCGCGGCGCATTCCTCGACATAGAGGACATGCCCCTCGCCAACAGACATCTGCCGCGCAAAGCGCGGCAGACTATCGGGAAATAATGGATCGTTCGGCATTCAAGCCTCGATCAGACCGTTACGAACGGCAACCAGCGTCAGTTCGGCCGCGTTCTGCACATTCAGCTTCTGCTTGATGTGATAGAGATGCGTGCCCACTGTTGACGGACTGAGACAAAAATCAGCAGCGACTTCGTTGACCGACCGGCCCTCTGCCAGCTTGAGAAACACGGCAAGCTCCTTTTCGGTCAGCGTATCGACCGGGTTGGCCGAACCGGACAATTGTGCCAGCGCGACCGATTGCGCCAGGTCGGGATCAAGGTAGCGCCGATCACCTGCCACCATCCCGACGGCACGCAGGAACTCTTCAGGCGCCGCGCGTTTGCACAGATAGCCCCGCGCGCCCACCTTGAGCGCCCGAACCGGAACGATGTCATCAAGGTGCGCCGACAGCATCAGCACCCGCGCGTTCGGCTCACGGTTCAGCAAGCGCTCAAGCGCCGCCAGACCGCCAATACCCGGCATCGAAACGTCCATGACCACAATGTCCGGTTTGGTGTCTTCATACAGCTTGACTACCCCTTCACCGTTGCCGCTCTCTCCCACCACGGTCGCACCCGCGCCTTCCAGCAGCAGGCGAAAGCCAAGGCGGACGACGGCATGATCGTCGGCAAGAACGACGCGTATGCCTTGCAGGGTATTGCTCATGACTCCTCCGAGGTTGATCTTTCAGGCAGGCGCGCCCGCAGGTGCAGGCCGCCGCCCGGCGAATTATCCAGCACAAGCTGCCCCCCCAAGGCGGCAATCCGTTCGCCCATGCCAGCCAAACCCAATCCACTGCCCGGTTGTGCAGAAGGCCCGCTACGCAGACCCCGCCCGTTGTCGGAAAGAGAAACCTCGACCCAGCCCGAGCCTTGGCCCACCCGCAATTCGACCCGGCTGGCATCCGCATGGCGGATGACATTGGTCAGCCCTTCCTGGACAATGCGGATGACAGCCTGGGCGGAATCGTCGCCGACCGGTCGATCGCCCAGATCGATTTCGGCCTGCAGGAGAATGGCCGGATGCTGCATCCGCCACCCGGCAAGCAAGCGTTCCAGTGCCACCTCAAGCCCGGCGCCGGCGACCGGGCGCAAGCGATGAAGAATGGCCCGAACGCCGTCCTGCATTTCGCCGGTGACCGCCACGATGCTTTGCGCCGGTATTTGCAGCGCCGGCTGTTCCGGCGTGCGTTGGACAATGGCGCCGGCCAAGGCACGGACGGCGGTAATCCCCTGGGCCAGTTCGTCATGCAGTTCCCGGGAGATTTCACGGCGCTCTTCCTCCAGACGCCCCTGCAAACGCTGAGCGACTTCCCGTTCGGTTTCAAGGCGTACATTGTCGTCAACCGCTGCCGCCAGACGATCGGCCATGCCATTGAAGGCGCGGGACAAACGATCCAACTCCGGCGTCGCGAAATCCGGCAGCCGGGTGTCGAAGCGACCGTGCCCGGTACGATCAAGGGCGCGCATGACCAGGTCGAGAGGACGCAATGCCCGATCCAGCGCCCGATGGATGGCGACAAACATCAGAACAAGCAGGAGCAGCGCCCAGCCCGCCATCTCGACCAGATCGTCCCACGCATCGATCAAGGCGCGCGAGGCGTCTGGGTAGAGCACGATGCGCAATTCACCCAAGGCCAACGTGCGGGGCTGAAAAGTCGGCCCGACCAGCGAGGAAAACCAACCCGGCACGACCCGCCCTGATTTATAGGTCGGGGCCGGTGAGCGATACAGTACGACGTTGTCGGCAGCAATGACCTCCAGGGCGTTGGCACGGACACGACCGAGCGGACGAACAGCGCCGATCACGCGTTCGGCCTGCGGCCGCGCACCAAGTTCGCTGGACAGCGCCGTCAGCCATTGCTCGGCGACCCGGGTCGCCGCTTCCACTTCCTCGCGGATACTGGCTCGCGTGCCATGCAGCCAAAGACTGGAAAGCACCAGCAAAAGAGTAGCCGCCAACAGCGTCAGGACGACGCTGATCCGGGTGTGCAGACTGAACTGTCGGGGCTTTTGCATCTTCAGGCTAGGCCCCATGCCTGGTGACGGGAGAACTCAGGGCCAGTAGCCGCGAATGAATGTCGTCTCATGATGGCTTTCGCAGACTGTAGCTGACCGGAACGACAACCTGCAGTTCGCTGGAGCCATACTCTTCAGGCAGGGCTGGCAGGCCACCCAGCCCTTCGAGCATTGCTATCGCATGCTTGTCGAGAATCTCGTAGCCGCTCGAATGATCCAGACTAACCCCGAGCAGGCTGCCCTTGCGAGCCACCCGTACGCGAACCCGAACCTCCCCCTCCCAGCCGCGCATGGCAGCAACCCGCGGGTACTCCTGCTGCCGGGCCAGCAAATCGGCCAGGCGCCGACGATAGTTGGCCAACAAATCCTCCTGACTGGGCGCCGCTGCCACCGGCGGTGCAACGACTGCAGGCACGGCCGGCGGCGCCGACTGCACTTCAGCAGCTGCCACCGGAGCCGGCGCCTGGGCCACATCGCCAACGGCTCCGGCAGACGATGTAACGACCGAGGTCGAACGCGACTCCGGTTTTAAAGCTTGCGGCCGGACCTTCTGTGGAACCGCAGTCGGCATCGTCTCGGCAAGCGGTTCGGATGGGGCAGGCGACACCGGGTTCACCGTACGCAACGTAGCTACCAGCGGCAGCAATTCGAGTGGCTGAACCTTGCCCGCACGATTCCAGGCCAGAACCCCGGCATGGATAGTCACGGAGATCAGCAAAATCGACCAAAAGCGACGATCAACCACAGGAGGGACGTATTCAATGCAGCATTGCATTGCCCAAGGCCTCCTGTTCAGCCGCCGGGAACAGATGCCCGACGGAACGGCGATACTCGCTGGCGGCCACCGGCAAGTCGGCGAATTCCGGCGGCAAAGGGCGCGCCAAGACTTCGTTCATGTCCAGCCCGGCCCGCGCCGAATCACGCATGCAGCTCTGCAGCCAGCTTAACCAGGCACGCGTCTGACCGATTGGCGCTGCATCGCGCGAAACCTCGCCATGGCCAGGGACAAGAACGGAGAATCCTGCTTCGCGAGTCACTGCTTCCAGTTTTTCGAGCGCGGCCAACCAAGTTGCAACGTCAGCATGTGGCGTTGTCGGCGCCCGGCCGTTGAAGACCAGATCGCCTGAAAACAACGCGCCGCTGACCTCATCATAGACCGCCAGATCCGCCTCGGTATGCCCACCGAGTTTGATCAGGCGCAACTTGCGGCCCGCGATATCAACCACTCCGGCATTCAGGGTCTGCGTTGGCGCGACTACCTCGGTTCCCTTCATCCAGTCGCCGGTCAGGCGAAACAGATTCTCGGCAAAGACGTTTCCATCCATCGCAATTCCCTGGCGGGTTTCCGGCAGTGCCGCGATGGGCGCATCGGCAAACGCCTGATTACCAAGGAAATGATCGGGATGGTGATGCGTATTGATGGTCAGGACGATGGGTTTGACGCCGGCAATAGCTGCGATGACGCTGCGCATCTGCTGGCCGTAGCGCAGCGACGAACCGGTGTCGATGACGACAACGCCTTCGGGAGCGACAATGAATCCGGAATTGACGATGTTGCCACCATTGGCCATGGTGAAGTCCTCTGTCCGTCCGACAAAGGCGTAGACATCCTTCGCCACCTTTCGTGCGACGAGGTCGTAATCAAAATCGCTTGCTGGCACGGCCGCAGACAACGTCAGCAGGGCAGCGATCAGGAGTTGCTTCACGGCGCTATCCTGGCGCGAAAGGTATTGCCATTGTTGTCGCGACCGCTGGCCTCTATCCCTTGACCGCCACCCGGCCCTAGATTAAGCGTGAATACCGGGTTTTCGGCAACCGGCTCATAGGTCTGGACACGCATCAGGTGGCGCCCCGCGGCATCGGAAAAATCGATATCCTCCAGGAAGAAAGCTGGCGTGCCGGCAATCAAGCCCGTATCCATCGGATGCACGATACGCAGGCGGACTCGCCCAGCATTCGGCCCCTCGGACCACTGGCGACCGCTCACCTCGTTGAGGCGCTTCTGCCAATCCTTCGACCCTCCGGTTGCCGAAGGCGCGGTACACCCGCCACCGACGGTATTCACCCAGGTTCCGCCGACATGCCAGACACCATCCGCCGTACGCACCGCAGCACGCACCGGGGAGGATTGCTGCAGCTTGATGCGAAAACCCAGAAAGGCCGGCGCCTGGTCCGGAAAGAAGCGTAGCACCTGAACTATCGGATTGAAATCGGCGAATACAACGACTTCCTGAACCTTACCCAGTACCGTCGCATCAATCGTCACCGGTACCTGCATCGGATTTTCGGCGTTGGCCGGAGAGACGACTTGAACACCCGGGTCGAAAACCACCGGCGCGTCGGCGAGAAACGCCTTGCGCATGTCTTCCCAGCGAGGCGACCGCAAAGGATCAACCACGGCCTGTTGAGCGGCGGTCGACTGGTGCGGCAAGCAAACCGCCAAAGCGACAACGAATGCCGCCAACGCATAATTCATTTTGTCTCCTGAGCAACCCTTCAAGAAGGTTGTTTTCATTAGAGACTGCAATCCGTGTGCCAAAGGCGAAACCCGCATTCCAGCTAGCGATCGCAGCAGCTGCGAAGCAACAACGAGCAGCATTGCATGTGCAACTTTGAAACAACTGGTAACAATTGAAACAAACGAGCGTTAGCCTCTTGCTGCAAGGGAAACTCGCAGACACCCCGCCAAGCCACATACAAGAAGGATCGCACGACTGCAAATGCGCCAAACAGGCGCCCCCAAGAGCACTTGGCACATCTCTTGCGGAAAGAACTCCCTGTCAGCGGGCCGATTCAGGGAATGGAAGGCGGCTCGCAGGCATGTCATTCCAACCCGAGGTTCGCTAAGTCAGTACGCCATGCGGGTTGGAACCATTGGAAACCAAGGAGACAATCCATGCAGAAACAATCCCTGCTCAAGCGCAGCACGCTCGCAGTTGCAGTTATGGCCGCCATGGCATTTGTTGGCAGCCCGGCAATGGCGGAAGTCACCAAGGCTGATATCCTGAACGATGCCAAGACCACGAATGACGTCGTGAGTTTCGGTCTCGGCACCCAGGGTCAGCGCTTCAGCCCGGCCACCCA
>CAIXSK010000418.1 GCA_903922075.1 uncultured beta proteobacterium
AGAAGGTCCGCGGCCTGACCACGCCGCAGGTTCTCGACCACGCCATCACCAGCACCATCAGCCGGACCATCATCACCCACGGCAGCACGCAGCTCATGGTCCTCTCCATGCTGATCTTCGGCGGCGAAACCCTGCACTACTTCGCCATGGCCCTGACCATCGGCATCCTGTTCGGCATCTACTCCTCAGTCCTCGTCGCCAGCCCGCTGGTCATGTGGCTGGGCGTCTCCCGCGAGCAATTCATCGTCAAACCCAAGGTCATCGAAGGCGCCAACGAGGACGGCGCGGTCGTTTAAGCCAACCCTACGGTGAACCGGAAAAAAGCCGCCAAATTGAAATTGGCGGCTTTTTTGTTTTGGGAATCGGGAGAAGCCGGGTCTTACCAGTTCGGCATTTCAGCACTCGGTGCCGGTGGCGGTTCGGGCAACCAGGCGCCACTGGCGCCATAGACTGCTGCGCCGGCAATCGTCAGGGCGACAATCAACGCGACTACGCCACCGCCCTTGGCCGATTCTCCGGTCGCTCCTTCCTTCCAACCGGTTAGCATCGGTTTGACCAGTTTGTCTTTTTTGACGTGGCCATAGAAGGCGATGGCGGCGAGGTGGAGGACAACGAGGGCAATGAGGATATTGGAGAGCAGTTCGTGCAGGCCGCTCAGGCGATTGCTCAGGGCCTTGTCGACGAGGTCGTACAGGGGGCCGACGAAGGCGATGTCGTCGTTGGCGAAGAGCCCGGTGAGCGTTTGTGCGGTCAACAGGAAAATCAGGCCAAAAACGGAAAGTGCGCCGAGCGGGTTGTGGCCGAGGCCGCGCCATTCGCCGTTGAGGTAGGCCTTGATCTTGCCCGGCGTCGGGAAGAACTGGGCAAAGCGCGCGTAGGTGGAACCAGCAAAGCCCCAGACGATGCGGAAGGCGACGAGGCCAACGATGGCAAGGCCGATCTTGCCGTGCAGATCGATCAGCTTGCCGCCGATTTGCCCGCTGATGATGGCCGCGACGACGGCGAGTGCGAGCAGCCAGTGAAACAGGCGGGTGGGCAGATCCCAGAGGCGAATTCGTTGGCGGTTCATGTGCGTGCCTTGCTTGCTAAAAAAACAGGCACCCGCAGGTGCCTGTGCTTGCATTGATTATCGGCTTATTTCTTGGCCTTGAAATCGTCGTGGCAGCCCTTGCAGGTGTCGCCGAGTTTGCCCAACTGGGCGCCGACCGCTGCGGCGTCGCCGGTGGCAGCGATCTTGGCCATTTCGTTGGCCTCCTTGTTGAAGGCCATGGCAACCTTGCCAACCTTTTCCTTGTCGGTAAAGATGGCCGGCTTGGCGCGGGTTTCTTCCCAGCCTTTGCCCTTGTCGCTGCCCGGCACGTAGAGCGCGCCCATGCCGGAGTTGGCGATGGCCTGGATGGCGTTGGCCGCCTTGACGACCTCTTCCTTGTTGTACTGGCCGCCCTCGACGTTCATCTTGATGCGGCCCATGTTCCAGGCCATGAAGCCGTAGCCGGACTGGCGGAACTTGATGGCGTCTTCAACCTTGACCTGGGCGACGGCGGTGCCGGCTGCCAGGGTGGTAGCGATCAGGGCGAGCAGAAATTTCGATTTCATTGGGTTTTCTCCGTTGTCATTAAGGAAATTCGGGTTGCAATGCGTTAACGCAAAGTACCGTTGATTTATTCCAGCAAAATTATAGCGCCCGTATATGACCGCTTGCTTATTTACCAATGAGGATTTTTCACTGCCCCAATGAGCGAAATCGAACAGGCGGGATCAGACAGCGAAAACGTGTTTGACGCGCAGTGCCGGCTGGCCGCCCTCAATGGCGATCAGGCGGGCGATGTTGGGGTGTTTGCCCGGATTGGCCCGCTCGTCCTCGGTATGCTCGGCAAAGATTTCCGTGCCTTTTTTGGCCGCCTCGACGTTGATCGAACCATAGGTTTGCGCCAGATGGTTGTACACGGCCAGCGAGCCTTGGCTACCCGGCTTGTTTTCGATGATGGCAACGACATTGCCCTCGGCGTCAAGCAGGTTGATGGCGGCCAGATGGGAAATACCCGGCAGTTTCTTGAGATTTTCGGCAAAAGACATGGAGACCTCTCGTGGATGCGGGCGGGCGGCCAGGCCGCGCCCCAATCGATTTCATTTTTCGGCGTTTTTTCCGGTTCACCGTGGGAATGGCCCGGACGCCGCTATTTCCATTCCCGCTTGGCTTTGACCAGGCCGATGATCAACCCGGTGGTGAAAGTAATGGCCGGCACGATGAAGGCGATTGCCTTGATACCCCGCTCGGCGCCAAACTCAAAGAGCAGCCAGACCGTAGGCAAAAGGCCGAGAAACAGGCCAATCGCCCCGCCGCGAATGCCGCCCCGGATCACATCGCGATCCGAGGTCTTGCGCTCACCGGTGCAATGCGGGCAGTAGATGGCCTCGGCCGGCACTTCCAGGCCGCATTTGCTGCACAGCATTTAAATTTGCTTCGCCAGTTCGGCCGCCTTGCCGGTGTAATCCCACGGCGTCAGCTTGAGCAATTCAGCCTTGGCGGCTTCCGGAATTTCCAGCGTCGAGACGAAAGCCTGCATGCCTTCGCGCGAAACGCGGGTGCCACGGGTCAGTTCCTTGAGCTTTTCGTAGGCGTTCGGCACGGCATAGCGGCGCATGACGGTCTGGATCGGCTCGGCGAGGAGTTCCCAGTTGGCGTCGAGATCGGCCTGCATCACGTGGGCATTGACTTCCAGCTTGTTCAGCCCCTTGAGCAGCGAGTCATAGGCGAGCAGCGTGTAGCCAAGGCCGACACCCATGTTGCGGAGCACCGTCGAATCGGTCAGGTCGCGCTGCCAGCGCGAGATCGGCAGCTTTTCGGCGAGGTGCTTCAAGACGGCGTTGGCCAGGCCGAGGTTGCCTTCGGAGTTCTCGAAGTCGATCGGATTGACCTTGTGCGGCATGGTCGAGGAACCGATTTCACCGGCCTTGACCTTCTGCTTGAAGAAGCCGAGCGAGATGTAGCCCCAGATGTCGCGGTCGAGGTCGATCAGGATGCTGTTGGCGCGGGCGAAGGCGTCGAACAGTTCAGCCAGCGCGTCGTGCGGCTCGATCTGGATGGTGTAGGGGTTGAACACCAGGCCAAGCGATTCGACGAAACGCTTGGCGAAGCCTTCCCAGTCGTAGCCCGGGTAGGCGATCAGGTGGGCGTTGTAGTTGCCGACCGCGCCGTTGATCTTGCCGAGCAGTTCGACGGCGGCGATGCGGGCGCGGGCGCGCTGCAGGCGGTAGGCGACGTTGGCCATTTCCTTGCCGAGCGTCGTCGGGGTGGCCGGCTGGCCGTGCGTGCGGCTCATCATCGGCACTTCGGCGTTGGCGTGGGCCAGCTCGACCAGCCGGGCGATGACCTTGTCGAGCGCCGGCAGCATGCCCTGCTCGCGGGCGCCCTGGCACATCAGCGCGTGCGACAGGTTGTTGATGTCCTCGGACGTGCAGGCGAAGTGGATGAACTCGCTGACCTTGACGACCTCGGCATTGCCCTTGGTGTGATCCTTGATCCAGTATTCCAGCGCCTTGACGTCGTGGTTGGTCGTCGCCTCGATGGCCTTGACCTCGGCTGCCTGCTCCGGCCCGAAGTTGGCAACCAGCGCATCGAGCTCGGCTACGGTCGAAGGCGAAAAAGCGGCAATTTCCGAAAAATGCGGCTCGGCAGCGAGCGCCTTCAGCCATTCAATTTCCACTTTCAGGCGGGACTTGATCAGGCCGAACTCGGAAAAATGCTCGCGCAGGGCATCGACCTTGCCGGCGTAGCGGCCATCGAGCGGGGAAAGGGCAGTCAGGGGATTGAAGGTCATGAGGACATCCTTTTCGGTAAGCCGGACATTTTACCTCCCCGACGAAGCCCTGCCCATACGCTATAATCTAGCTCCCCAAATCAGAGAGCTCGCGATGAAGCTTATCGGCTCCCATACCAGCCCGTTCGTGCGCAAAGTACGAGTCGTGCTGGCCGAAAAAAAGATCGAATACGAATTCGTGATCGACTCGCCCTGGCTGGCCGACAGCAAGGTGCCCGACATCAACCCGCTGGGCAAGATTCCCGTGCTGCTGCTGGACGACGAGACGCCGCTGTTCGACTCCCGGGTCATTGTCGAATACATCGACAACGTGACGCCCAACAACAAGCTGTTCCCCGCCCCCAACCGCGAGCGGACCGAGGTCAAGCGCTGGGAGGCCCTGGCCGATGGCGTCTGCGATGCCGCCGTTGCCGCCCTGCTCGAAGGCAAGCGCGCCAAGAAGGAACAGAGCGCCGACTGGATCCTTCGGCAGCGCAGCAAGGTCATCCGCGGCCTCGAATTCATGGCCGAGGAACTGGGCGACAAGAGCTTCTGCATGGGCACCCACATCTCGATGGCCGACATCGCCGTCGGCACCGCGCTGGGCTACCTGAGCTTCCGCTTTCCGGACATCGACTGGCGCGCCAGCCACCCCAACCTGGCCAAGCTCTACGACAAATTAATGCAACGTCCGCCATTTGCGGACACAGTACCGCACGACTGAGGCACATCAATGAGGGCGTCGAAAGGCGCCCTTCGTTTATCTGCAAAAAAATGAACCCATCGGCCGCTCCGATGGTCTTTTTCAGTGGAAACGATCAACCCGACGAGGAAATCGCCCGTGAAAACCAGCCCTGCGGATACCGTTCCGCTACAACAAGTGGCGCACTCCCTGACCGTGGCGCTGGAAACCCGGGATCACCATACGCGCATGCACTCCGACCGGGTAGTCCGTATTGCCAACGAACTGGGCATCCATATCGAACTGACCGGACACGAACTCGACATGCTGGCGCTAGGCGCCCAGTTTCACGATCTCGGCAAGATCGGCATCCCCGACAGCGTGCTGCGCAAACCGGCGCCGTTCGAACCGGAAGAATGGGACTGCATGCGGCAGCATGCCATCATCGGCGAACAGATGATTCTTGCCGTCAATGGCGAAAAATCCGGCGAAATCGCCCGCGTCGTTCGCCATCACCACGAACATTTCGACGGTTCCGGCTATCCGGACGGGCTCAGCGGCACGAAAATCCCGCTCTATTCGCGCATCATCTCGCTGGCCGACAGCTACGATGCCATGGTCGTCACGCGCCCCTATCACGCCGGGCGCAAGCACCGCGACGTGATGGAAATCCTGCGCGGCGAATCGGGCATCAAGCACGACCCCGACCTCCTGCACGCCTTCTGCACCGTCATCGAAAAATCGCCGCTGCGCGCTACCGACGACTAAGCCAGCCTAGCGGATGACGCCGCCGCCCAGGCAGACCCGGCTCTCGTAGAGGACCGCCGACTGCCCCGGCGCCAACGCCCATTGCGGCTCGGCGAAGCGGATTTCGCAGGTTTCGCCATCGACCCGCTCGATCTCGCACGGCTGATCGGCCGTCCGGTAGCGTGGTTTGGCGGTGTAAACCCAGTGCGTATGCGGCGCCCTGCCCGACACCCACGACAATTGTTCGGCCACCAGTTCGCCCTTGAGCAGCGCCGGATGGTCATGCCCCTGGACCACGTAGAGCACGTTCCTGTCCATGTCCTTGCCGGCCACGAACCAGGCCTCGTGATCGCCGCCGCCGGCCTGGCCCTTTTCCTTGATGCCGCCGATATGCAGCCCCTTGCGCTGGCCCAGCGTGTGGAACATCAACCCGTCATGCTCGCCCATCACCTTGCCATCGTCCAGACGACGGATTTCGCCCTTCTTCGGCGGCAGGTAGCGCGACAGAAAATCCTTGAACGGCCGTTCGCCGATGAAGCAGATGCCGGTCGAATCCTTCTTGGCAGCGACATGCAAGCCGGCCGCCTCGGCCATCTTGCGCACATCGCGCTTGTAGAGGTCAGCCAGCGGGAACAGGGTCTTCGACAGCTGCGCCTGGTTCAGGCGATACAGAAAATAGCTCTGGTCCTTGGTGCCGTCCTCGGCCTTCAGCAGCTGAAACTCACCGTTGAACTCGCGGACGCCGGCGTAGTGGCCGGTGGCGATCTTGTCGGCGCCGAGTTGCAGAGCGTGGTCGAGGAAAGCCTTGAACTTGATTTCCGAATTGCACAGGATGTCCGGATTCGGCGTCCGCCCCGCCTGGTACTCGCGCAGGAACTCGGCGAACACCCGCTCGCGATACTCGGCGGCGAAATTAACCACTTCGACGTCGATGCCGATGCGATCGGCAACGCTCATGACGTCGATCAGGTCCTGGCGCGACGAGCAGTATTCCTCGCTATCGTCGTCCTCCCAGTTTTTCATGAACAGGCCGATCACCTTCCAGCCCTGCTGTTTCAGCAGCAGGGCCGCGACAGAGGAATCGACCCCGCCGGACAAGCCGACGACCACGGTTTTTTCAGACATCGGGCCCAGCCCCTTTCTTCCATTCATTCAGCGGCAGAATCACCGCCGGGAAACCATTATCCACAAACCAGCTATCGACCACGAAGCGCCCCGCCTCGCCGGCCTCCAATTCTTCGATCACCGCCGACCAATGCACTGGAATCAGGCCGGCGAAATTCCTCGACTCCGGCTCCAGAACACGATGCCAGCGCAGGTAACCGCGATTTTCGAGCAATCTGAGCAGGCGCGTGGTCGACGTCGAATGATCGATGCAATCCATCTTGCCCGGGACATTTTCGTCGGCGTAGTTACCGCCGCGGTCGTTGTAAATGTCCGACTGATCGCCGGCCCAGCCGTAAAGCAGGCCGACGGCGTTGGCCAGCGTTTTTCGCTCATTTTCGGCATCGACCGTAGCAAACAGCATCCGGCGTATGCTCCCCAGCTGCCCCTCGCTGTAGCGGATGCCGGCCTGCGCCAGGCAGCCGTACCCATGGCAAACCGTGACCGTTTCGTCGGCCCGAGCAGTAGCGGCCAAGCTGAGACACAAGGCCAACAAACCCCAGCGCATCAATCGTAATGCACCAGCAGGTCAAGCGGATAGCGCTTGCCGGCCAGCATGTCCTCGATGCAGCGCAGGATCAGCGGGCTGCGATGGCGAGACTGCATTGCCCTGATTTCATCGAGCGTCAGCCAATGCGCAGCAACGATACCCTCGTCCAGTTCGCGCCCCGCCTCGAAACCGCGCAATTCGCCGGCAAAGGCGAAACGCAGGTAGGTCTTGTCGTCCTTGTCCGGGTGCTTCCAGTGGTAGACGCCAACCAGATGCGTCGGCACGAAATGGTAGGCGGTCTCCTCCAGGGCCTCGCGAACCACCGCATCGACCAGCGACTCTCCGTCTTCCAGATGCCCTGCCGGCTGGTTGAAGGCCAGCCCGGCCTCGGTTTCTTCTTCGACCAGCAGGAATTTTCCGTCACGCTGAACGACGGCGGCGACGGTGACGTGGGGTTTCCAGACCATGACAAAGCTCTATCGGCAAAGGCATTATTTTACCCGCTGATTTCGGCTAGAATTATGGGCTTTTACAGACGGTTACACGGAGAATCAGCATGTCCATGTCGGATCGCGACGGTTTCATTTGGCAGGATGGCAAACTCGTGCCCTGGCGCGAAGCGACCACCCATGTCCTCACGCACTCGCTGCACTACGGCATGGGCGTCTTCGAGGGCGTCCGCGCCTACAAGACCGAGCGCGGCACGGCGATCTTCCGTTTGAAGGAGCACACCGAGCGCCTGTTCCGTTCGGCCCACATCTTCCAGATGCAGATGCCTTTCTCCGCCGAGGAACTCAACGAGGCGCAGAAGGAAGTCATCCGCGCCAACAATCTCGAATCCGGCTACTTGCGTCCGCTCGCCTTCTACGGCTCGGAAAAGATGGGGGTCTCGCCCAAGGGTGCCAAGGTGCACGTCATCATCGCCGCCTGGCCGTGGGGCGCCTACCTCGGCGAGGAAGGCATGCAGCGC
>CAIXSK010000419.1 GCA_903922075.1 uncultured beta proteobacterium
AACCGCCGCAGGAGAACTGACGTGGCCATCGACCGCTCGCTGAACATTCTGGTCATCGAGGACAACAACGCCGATTACCTGCTGCTGGAGCGCTTCCTGAGGCAGCACGACGTCCCCATTGCGGCGATCCGACGCGTCGATTGCGATGCCGACCTGGGCACTGCGCTGAAGTCCGAGTGGGACCTGGTCCTTTCCGATTACAACGTTCCCGGCATGGATTTTCGGGTTTCCTTGTGCGTCATCCTGTCCCGGCGCCCCGAACTGCCGGTGATCCTGGTTTCCGGCAGCATCGGCGAGGAAGCGGCGGTCGAACTGCTGCATCTCGGGCTCGCGGATTTCATCCTGAAGGATCACCTGAGTCGCCTGCCCAACGCCATCCAGCGCGCCCTTGACCAGGCCGCCGAGCGTCAAGCCCGCCGTGCCGCAGAAAGGGCGCTGCATGCCAGCCAGCAGGCCGCCCTTGAAGAGCAGCGCCAGGGGCGACTGGCCGCTCTCAACCTGATGGAGGATGCGCAGGCCGCCCGCAGCCGAGCCGAAGCCACCCAGGCTGCCCTGGCCGCCTCCGAGGCGAAGTATCGCCTGCTGGCCGAAAACGCTGCCGACTGGATATTCTGGTTCGGACCGGATGGCACCTACCGATACGTTTCACCGGCCTGCGAACGCATTTCAGGCTACCCGGCCGAAGCCTTCCTGGCCAACCCCGACTTGATGTCGGCGATCGTCCACCCGGACGACCGCCCGTACTTTCAGGCCTATCTCGACACCCTGAAAGAGTCCGGGCACGGCGATCTGGAAATCCGGATCATCAAGGCCTCGGGCGAAACGCGCTGGATCGCCCACCTGTCGCGCCCGATCTACGACGCAACCGGCGCCTTTGCCGGGCGGCAGGGGGCGAACCGCGACATCACGGCGCGCAAGGCTGAAGAGCAGGCCCGGCACGAGCGGGATGCGAGCTATCGCGACATGTTTGAGGCCAACCCGCACCCGATGTGGGTTTATGACCGGGAAACACTGGCCTTTCTTGACGTCAACGATGCGGCGATGACCAACTACGGCTACAGCCGTGACAAATTCCTGAGCATGACGATCAAGGATATCCGTCCGCCGGAGGAAGTGCCGCAGCTGATCGCGGAAATTTCCCGGACGCCGGGCGCGACCAAGAGCCCGGGGCCCTGGCGCCACCGGCGCAAGGACGGGTCCGAAATCATCGCCGAAACCAGTTCGCACAGCATCGACTTCGCTGGCCGCATGGCCGTGGTCGTACTGGCCAGCGATATCACGCAGCGCATCCGTTCCGAGGAGCAGTTGCGCAAACTGTCGCTGGCCGTCGAGCAAAGTCCGGAGTGCATCGTCATCACCGACATCCAGGCCGACATCGAGTACGTCAACGAGGCTTTCCTGCGGGTTACCGGCTATTCCCGCGAGGAAATCATCGGCCAGAACTCCCGTATCCTGCAATCCGGCCTGACGCCCAAGGAAAGCTATGTGGCGCTCTGGGATGCGCTGGCCCACGGACGTCCGTGGCATGGCGAGTTCTACAACCGGCGCAAGGACGGCAGCGAGTTCGTCGAGTTTGCCATTGTCGCTCCCATCCGCCAGCCGGACGGCCATATCACGCACTACGTGGCGATCAAGGAAGACATTACCGAAAAGAAGCAGATCGCCCGCGAACTCGATGCGCATCGCTATCACCTTGAGGAGCTGGTCGCCAGCCGCACGACCGAACTGAGCGAAGCACGGGCGCAGGCCGATGCGGCCAATGCCGCCAAGAGCCTGTTTCTGGCCAACATGAGCCACGAAATCCGGACGCCGATGAATGCCATCGTCGGCCTGACCCATCTGCTGCGCCAGAGCACGCTGACGGCGCAGCAACTCGAACGTCTGCGCAAGATCGATACGGCAGCGTTCCACCTGCTGGCGATCATCAACGACATTCTCGATCTGTCGAAGATCGAGGCCGGGCGGATGCAGCTCGAAAAGACCGATTTTTCGCTGAACGAAGTACTCGATCACACCCGTACCCTGATTGCCGAAGCGGCCACCAGGAAGGGGCTGACGGTCGAGGTCGACTCGGACCACGTGCCGATGTGGCTGGGCGGTGACCCGACGCGCGTGCGCCAGGGGCTGCTCAATTTCGCCGGCAATGCGGTGAAGTTCACCGAAACCGGCAAGATCACGCTGCGCGCGCGCCTGGAGAACGAAGACGAGAATTTCCTGACCATCCGTTTCGAGGTCCAGGATACCGGCATTGGTATTTCTCCCGACAAGCTCGCCCGGCTGTTTACTGCCTTCGAACAAGCCGATGCATCGACGACCAGGAAATATGGCGGCACCGGCCTGGGCCTGGCGATTACCCGGCGGCTGGCACGCATGATGGGCGGTGATGCGGGCGTTACCAGCCAACTCGGCGTGGGCAGCACTTTCTGGTTTACCGCCCGCCTGCAGCGCGGCCAGGACGCCACCCACATGGTGGCCGAAACCGCGGTCGATGCCGCTATTGAATTGGCCAAGAGCCGGGCCGGCTCGCGCATCCTGCTCGCCGAAGACAACGAGATCAACCAGGAGGTCGCCACCGAGATTCTGCGGGCCGTCGGCCTCAGCATCGAAATCGCCAACGACGGACGCGAAGCGGTCGACATGGCCGCCACCCGAGAATACGACCTGATCCTGATGGACATGCAGATGCCGCGCCTCGACGGTATTGCCGCAACCCGGGAAATCCGCGCCCTGCCCGGCTGGCATGACCGGCCGATTCTGGCCATGACCGCCAATGCCTTCACCGAAGACCGCCAGCGTTGCCTGGATGCCGGGATGAACGATTTCGTTCCCAAGCCGGTCGATCCCGACGATCTTTATCGAGTGCTCCTGAAGTGGCTGCCCACCCCGGCCAGGGGTGTCGCAGGACAATGGGCCGAAACCGAGACCAGCCGCGATTACAGCGACGAACTGGAGCTTCTGGCGTCGATTGACGGCCTCGACCTGGCCCAGGGGCTGGCGATGTCGCTGAACCGGCTGCCGTTCTATCTCCGCTTGCTGAAAATCTTTGTCGAACACCACCGGGGCGACCCGGCATTGCTGCGCCAAAGCGCGGCGCGCGACGATCACGGCGCCATTCTGCGCTTGGCTCACGTCCTCAAGGGTGCGGCAGACAACGTCGGCGCCCCGGCCATCTTCGAACTGGCCAAATCGATCCTGGCAGCCGACTACCTTGGCAAGGGCAACCTGCCCGAACTCGGCATCGCGCTGGCCAACTCGCTCGACCCGCTGCTCAAGGCCGTGGACCTGGCGCTGCAGGGCGTCGATCTTGGCCCCGTCGATACGGGGCTGTGGAGCAAGTAGCGGGCAGCGCCGGGCACATCAAATCGCGCGCCCTTGGCCGGGGCTATACTTCGGCCCATCCCAACCCGACGCCGAATCATGACCGAGAGCATCCGCTGGCAGAGCGCCCATCCCTACACCGACATCCTCTACGAAACCGCCGAGGGGATCGCCAAGATCACCATCAACCGCCCGGAACGGCGCAACGCCTTCCGGCCGGAGACGGTGAATGAACTGATCGACGCCTTTCACCGCGCCCACCGCGACAACGCCATCGGCGCCATCATCCTGACCGGCGCCGGCAACGAGGCCTTCTGCTCCGGCGGCGACCAGAAGGTGCGCGGCGCCGAGGGCTACATCGACGAAGGCGGCACACCGCACCTCAACGTGCTCGACCTGCAGATGCAGATCCGCCGGCTGCCCAAGCCGGTAGTCGCCATGGTCGCCGGCTTTGCCATCGGCGGCGGCCACGTGCTGCACCTGGTCTGCGACCTCTCCATCGCCGCCGACAACGCCCGCTTTGGCCAGACCGGGCCGCGCGTCGGCAGCTTCGACGCCGGCCTCGGCGCCGGGCTGATGGCACGGACCATCGGCTTGAAACGCGCCAAGGAAATCTGGCTGCTCTGCCGGCAATACGACGCCGCCACGGCGCTGGACTGGGGGCTGGTCAATGCCGTCGTGCCCGTTGAACAGCTGGAGGCCGAAACGGTGAACTGGTGCCGCGACATGCTCAAGCTGTCGCCAATGGCGCTGCGCATGATCAAGGCCGGCTTCAACGCCGACACCGACGGCCTGGCCGGCATCCAGGAACTGGCCGGCAACGCCACCGGCCTGTTCTACATGAGCGAGGAAGGCCAGGAAGGCCGTAACGCCTGGCTGGAACGCCGCCCGCCCGACTTCGGCAAGTACCGCAAGCGGCCGTGAAGCTCGTTGCGGCCGACTGGCTGCCCTACGCCCTGCCCTTGAAGCGCCCGTGGCAAACCAGCCGGGGCGAGATCGGTGAGCGAAGGGGTCGCCTGCTCCGGCTGCAAACGGCCGATGGCCTGACCGGCTGGGGCGATTGTGCGCCGCTGCCTGAATTCGGCATCGACGAGGTCGCCGCCGCGGCCTTCGCCGAGGAGACCGCCCACCTTGACCTGATCGCCCAAAAGGCCGGACTGCCGCTCAATGCCTGGCTGAGCGGCGAATCTCCGATCAGCAGTCTGGCGGTAAATTGTGGATTTTGGTCTTTTTTTGCCGCCGAGCGCGCCCCGAAGGAAGCACCCTTGGGGTGTAGCATTCTGGAAAATGCCGCCGCAGCTGGCTATTCGGTCATCAAATTTAAGGTCGGCGTGCGTCCGGTCGCCGAGGAAATCGCCAACCTGCACCGACTCGCCGCCGACCTGCCGCCGGGGCTTAACCTGCGCCTCGACGCCAACCGCGCCTGGTCGTTTGCCGATGCACAGAGTTTCCTCGCTGCCTGCGCCGGCCTGCCGATCGACGGTCTGGAAGAACCGCTGGCCGAACCGAATTCCGTTTTTCTGCAAAATTTGCAGGCGACCGTAGCATTCCCGCTCGCCATCGACGAATCGGTCCACCTGCTCGACGCCCACTTCTTCCGCCACCCGCCGGTCCGCCGCCTGGTCATCAAGCCGCCTCGTCACGGCCTGCTGGCCAGCGTCGAGCTGGCCCTGCGCGCCCGCGCTTCCGGCCTTGAAGTGATCGTCACCTCCAGCCTGGAAAGCGCCTGCGGCCTGCTCGCCTGCGCCCACCTCGCCGCCGCCGTCGCACCGGAGGCGGTGCACGGCCTGGCGACGGCCGACTGGCTGGCTTCGGATACCGGCCCGGCCCCGGCCATCGTCGGCGGCCGATTGCAACTGCCGACAGTCGCTGGCCTCGGCTTTCAGCGCGCTTCGTAATTTATCGCCCGTTCGGGCTGAGCCTGTCGAAGCCCTTGGCAAGCTGCCCTTCGACGGGCCTGTCCTGAGCTGAGCCGAAAAACCGGGGTCTGTCCCCTATTACCCTATTACCTCATGGTCCCCTATTACCTCATGGTCCCCTATTACCTCACACCTCGCCGCCGCCGTGGCGCCCGAGGCCGTGCATGGCCTGGCGACGGCCGACTGGCTCGCCGCCGATACCGGCCCGGTACCGTTAATCAAGGACGGCCGCCTCAAGTTGGCAACCGCCGCCGGCCTCGGTTTTCGCCCCTTCGCTACCTGACCAGGCTGCGGATTATCGGGTTTGCCACAGCGACGAAAACGTACCAAGGAAAACCGGGGCATGTCCCCTATTACCAACTAGCTATTTGCATAACCCCAAAGATATGATTTAAATATGGTTATTGAAACCAAAACGCCGAATAAAAACGTTACAACAAGTTCAATAAAAACAAAAACAACCACCAATAGCACACTCTCTTTATTAGCTATTTTTACAGCATAGCTATTTTGTATAAGTATTGTTGTATTTTTCGGTATGCTCAAGCCGTAAACATTCACGCTATTATCCTTACCAAGCGCCTGTTCTTTTATCAAAGACAGAAATATGGCCAACAAAAATATCAGCAGCAAGCATCCATAAATAGAAAGATATGAACCAAAAAATTCATAATTAATATGATTTGCCTTCGTTAGACTGCCAATAACGATATCAATGATCATTACCAGCAACGGCAAGAAGCCGCTAATATATTCGACAGCCTGAAGATTCTTTATTAAAAAATTAAAATATCGCCGGGTTATTGGAGGCTCTTCTTTTTTCATTTTTTAACCACCTGTAGAATCCGAAAATACAACGAATAAATTTGGAAAGAGCAGATATCCATTTCACCATACTACCTCCAAGGTTCGATTCATGAAGAGCATCACCTCCAAAGGGGTCACCTCCAAAGGGGTCAGAGACATTTCGTTTTTGTCCATTTTTTACGGCCGACCGTAGCATTCCGGATTTTTCTATACTGTTCATACGTTTTCCTTCATTTTTGGTCCGCCAGGACTCCCATCTACCGGAGCCACATCGGCGCGATCCGATTCATGCTTCCGAACAAAGGGCATTGTCGGTGGTCGGCCATGCCAAGTAAATAGAGTGAACGGCATATCTGCCCGATATGCCGCCGGAGACCTCGACCAGCCCCCGAGGCGTTGCCCGAAGCGATGTGACATCGGCGACCGCGGGTCTCTCAAAAAGCGCGGATTGTCGGATTTGCCACACGACACAAACACGCCAACCAACTGAATAAATTACGTTTTTAGTTTGGCTCGGTCCTTGCTAAAGGGTATGCGTACCCTTTTATCAAGCCGAGCAAAATGGCCGAAATCATCCAATCCAAGAAGGCGCTGGCGGTTAACCCGCTCAAGGTTAGCCAGCCGGTTG
>CAIXSK010000420.1 GCA_903922075.1 uncultured beta proteobacterium
GCATGGTGCTGCAACAGATCTACCACCTGGCGCCGTGTCCGCTGTGCATCTTCCAGCGGCTGCTCTACATGGTGATCGGCACCCTCGGCCTGCTCGGCTTTGCGCTGCCCTCTGCGCGCCTGCTGTGGGCAACGCTGATCGGTGGCCTGGCCGTGCTTGGCGCCGGGGTTGCGGCCTATCAGACCTGGATGCAGGCCTATCCGCATCTGGCGCCGGAATGCAGCTTTACCGACCCGAATTTGATCGAGCGCCTGGTGGACTGGCTGGGCATGGAATGGCCGTCGCTGTTCCTGGCCACCGGTTTCTGCACCAGTCGTGACTGGGAATTTCTCGGCCTGTCGATGGCCAACTGGTCGGTGCTGGTCTTTGCCGGCATCGTGGGCTATGTCTGGCTATTCCTGCGGCGCAAACGGCCCGCCTGAAAAAACAAAACCCGCCGAAAGGCGGGTTTGTCGAATGCCGGAGAAGCCGAATTACTTCAGCTTGACTTCCTTGTAAGCGACGTGCTTACGGGCCTTCGGGTCGTACTTCATGAACTCCAGCTTTTCAGGCGTCGTGCGCTTGTTCTTGGAGGTGGTATAGAAGTGACCGGTACCAGCTGTGGATTCCAGCTTGATTTTTTCGCGACCGCCTTTAGCCATTTTTCGTATCCTTCCTTAATCAGACTTCGCCACGGGCGCGCAGGTCGGCGAGGACGGAATCGATACCGTTCTTGTCGATCAGACGCAGGCCGGCGTTGGAAACGCGCAGACGCACGAAGCGGTTTTCAGTTTCAACCCAGAAGCGGCGATACTGCAGATTCGGCAGGAAGCGGCGCTTCGTTTTGTTATTGGCGTGGGAAACGTTGTTCCCAACCATCGGGCCTTTACCCGTTACTTGGCAGACTCGCGCCATGATGGTGCTCCAGAATTCGCTAGAAGAAAGCCCGGGAGTATAACAAAAACTCCTGAGTCCTTTCAAGGGGTTTTCTGATTTTCATAGCAATCCCCGTTCGGCGAAGGAGAGCGGCGGCGCGTGGCCGGCGACGATGAAATGGTCGAGCAGCTTGACATCGACCAGGGCCAGCGCGTCTTTCAGCGAGCGGGTGAGCATTTCGTCGGCGCGTGACGGTTCGGCGACGCCGGAGGGATGATTATGCGCCAGGATGACCGCTGCCGCATTGTGAGCGAGCGCCGCCTTGACCACTTCGCGCGGGTAAACCGAC
The DNA here is from genome assembly GCA_903922075.1 of uncultured beta proteobacterium. Classification (GTDB taxonomy): domain Bacteria; phylum Pseudomonadota; class Gammaproteobacteria; order Burkholderiales; family Rhodocyclaceae; genus Azonexus. The sequence continues at coordinate 1,205 of CAIXSK010000420.1, forward strand.
GTCTGAGTCAGCGTGCCGGTAAACAATTCTTCCGCCTTGAGCAACCGGTTTTGGGCGTCGAGCCACAGCGCCATGAACACTTCGTGGGGCCGGCTGGCCAGTTTCAGGCGCAGCCAGTCGCGGACCTTGCCGGGCGATGTGAAGCTGTCACGGACGGTCATTTCCTGCGCCAGGGCGCGGCGGGCCAGTTCGAAGCTGGCTTTCAGTTGCGCCGCCTTGGCCATGCCGATGCCGGAAACGCTGGCCAGCTCGGCCAGCGAGGCGTCGACCAGCGTGGCGAGCTGACCATCGAAGCGCTGCAGCAGGTCGCGCGCCAGGTCGACGGCGCTCTTGCCGCGCACGCCGACCCTTAAATAGATGGCCAGCAGTTCGGCGTCGGACAGTGCGGCCGGGCCGTGGGCGAGCAGGCGTTCGCGCGGTCGTTCGCCTTCGGGCCAGTCGGTAATCGCCATATTCTTTTCCAGTAGAATGAGCTGAGTCCAATTCTAATGGCAAGACAATGGAATTATCGGGAAAACGCATCGTCCTTGGCGTCACCGGCGGCATCGCTGCCTACAAGGCGGCTGAACTGGTCCGCCTGCTCGGCAAGCAGGGCGCCGAGGTGCAGGTGGCGATGACCGAGGGAGCGACGCACTTCGTCACCGCGACGACCTTCCAGGCGCTGTCCGGCCGGCCGGTTTATCTCGACCAGTGGGACGCGCGGATGCCGAACGCCATGGCGCACATCGATTTGTCGCGCTCGGCCGACCTGATCCTGGTTGCGCCGGCCTCGGCCGATTTCCTGGCCCGCGTCGTCCACGGCCTGGCCGACGACCTGCTGGCGACCATGGTGCTGGCCCGAGATTGCCCGCTGCTGGTGGCGCCGGCGATGAACCGCCAGATGTGGGAGAACCCGGCCACCCAACGCAATATCGCGCAACTGCAGGCCGACGGCGTGCAGATTCTTGGCCCGGCCTGCGGCGAGCAGGCCTGCGGCGAGGTCGGCGCCGGCCGGATGCTGGAAGCCGAGGAAATCGTCGAGGAGGCGATCGCCTTCTTTGCGCCCAAGGTGCTGACCGGCAAGAAAGTGCTGATCACCGCCGGGCCGACCTTCGAGGCCATCGACCCGGTGCGCGGTATCACCAACCTGTCGTCCGGGCGGATGGGCTATGCCGTGGCCCGTGCGGCGCGGCAGGCCGGGGCGCAGGTGACGCTGATTTCCGGGCCGGTCGGCTTGGCGGCGCCGCAGGGCGTGGACCGGGTCAATGTGCGCAGCGCGCTCGACATGCATGCCGAGGTGATGGTCCGGGCGGCGGCGGCGGATGTGTTCATCGGCGTTGCGGCGGTGGCCGATTACCGCGTCGCCAATGCGGCCGATCACAAGCTGAAGAAGGACACGGGCGGTATCCCGCCGATCGAGCTGGTCGAGAACCCGGATATCCTGGCCGAAGTGGCAGCGATGGCGGGCGGCCCGTTCTGCGTCGGCTTCGCGGCCGAGAGCCGCAATCTGGAAGAGTATGCGCAGAGCAAGCGGCGCAAGAAGAATATCCCGCTGATCGCCGGCAACCTGATCCAGGACGGCTTCGGCGGCGACGACAACCGGCTGGTGCTGTTCGACGAGGCCGGTGTCCATCCGCTGACGCCGGCGCCGAAGTCGGTGCTGGCCCGGCAACTGATCGAACACATCGCTCATTTAACAGGAAGCCACTGATGCATCAGATCGATATCAAGATTCTCGACAATCGCCTGCGCGAGACGCCGCCGCAGTACGCCACACCCGGCTCGGCCGGCTTGGACCTGCGCGCCTGCATCGAAGGCCCGCTGCATGTCGAGCCGGGGCAAACGACGCTGGTGCCGACCGGCATGGCGATTCATCTGGCCGATCCCGGGTTGGCGGCGATGATCCTGCCGCGCTCCGGCCTCGGTCACAAGCACGGCATCGTGCTCGGCAACCTGGTCGGGCTGATCGACAGCGACTACCAGGGCGAGCTGATGGTGTCGGTGTGGAACCGCGGCCATGCCGGCTTCACGATCAATCCGCTGGATCGTATTGCGCAACTGGTCATCGTGCCGGTCCTGCAGGTCGGCTTCAATATCGTTGACGATTTCGACGCCAGCCATCGCGGCGAAGGCGGTTTCGGCAGCACCGGCCACGGTTGATTTTTTCGATTTTGGCCAAAAAAACCGGCCGACCGTAGCATTCAATAAAAAACCGGGCCAAGTAGCCCGGTTTTTCGTTGGGAGCGGCGTCAGATCAGCCCATCGCCTTCAAGTGCTGAATGATCTCCCCGGCCATCGGCTGCGCATCGCCGTAAAGCATCCGGCAGTTGTCGGTGTAGAACAGCGCGTTTTCGACCCCGGAGTAACCCGTTCCCTTGCCGCGCTTGATCACGATGACGTTCTGCGCCTGGTCGGCGTTGAGGATCGGCATGCCGTAGATCGGGCTGGATTTGTCGGTGCGCGCCGTCGGATTGACCACGTCGTTGGCGCCGATGATCAGCGCGACGTCGGCCTGGCCGAACTCGCCGTTGATCTCTTCGAGGTCGAAGATCTTGTCGTAAGGCACGCCGGCTTCCGCCAGCAGCACGTTCATGTGCCCTGGCATCCGTCCGGCCACCGGGTGGATGGCGAACTTCACCTCGACCCCGGCTTCTTCGAGGATCGAGGTCATTTCCCAGACCTTGTGCTGGGCATGCGCCACCGCCATGCCGTAGCCCGGCACGACGATGACCTTGGAAGCGTAGCGCATCATCGCTGCCGCATCGATCGCCCCGACTTCCTTCATCGTCCCGCTGATCGCCTCGCCAGCACCGGAGGCGACCATCGGCGTGAACAGGATGTTGGAGATCGGCCGGTTCATCGCCTTGGCCATCAGTTGGGTGAGCAACGTACCGGCCGCACCGACCACGATGCCGGCGATGATCAGCGCCGGATTGCCGAGCACATAGCCCTCGAAGCCGACGGCCAGGCCGGTGAAGGCGTTGAACAGCGAGATCACCACCGGCATGTCGGCGCCGCCGATGGGCAGGGTGACGATCAGGCCGAGGATCAGCGAGATGGCGAAGAAGAAGACGATCAGTTCCGGCTGGGCCGGGGCCATGACGACCATGGCGATGCCCAGCCCGATGGCGTTGAGCGCCAGCACGACATTGACCGCATTCTGCGCCGGCAGCCGGATGGCTTTCTTCAAGACGCCCTGCAGCTTGGCCCAGGCGACGCAGGAGCCGGTGAAGGAGACGGCACCGATCAACGCGCCGAGGACGGCGAGGATGGTCGTCACGGTACTGTGCGCATCGCCCTTGGCGAACTCAATGGCGGCAATCGCCGCCGCCGCACCGCCGCCCATGCCGTTGTAGATGGCGACCATCTGCGGCATGTCGGTCATCTTGACCTTTTTGCCGGAAATCCAGGCGGCGGCGCCACCCAGACCGAGGGCGGCGACCATCAGGGCAATGTTCTTCAGACCGGGGACGAGGAAGGTGCCGGCGATGGCGATCAGCATGCCGTAGCCGGCGAGGACGATGCCCTTGCGGGCGCTGGCCGGCGAGCTCATGCCCTTGAGGCCGAAGATGAAGAGCAGCGCGCCAAGGAACCAGGCGCCCTGGACATAAATGGGGAGCGTCATGATCAGCCTTCCTTCTTCTTGAACATGGCGAGCATGCGTTCGGTGACGACGTAGCCGCCGGCGGCATTGGCTGCGCCGAGGGCGACGGCGAAGAAGCCGATGGCCTGTTGCAGCACGGTGTCGGCGCTGCCGAGCATCAGCATGGCGCCGACGACGACGACGCCGTGCACGAAGTTGGAACCGGACATCAGCGGCGTGTGCAGGATGACCGGCACCTTGGCGATGATCTCGTAGCCGGTGAAGGCGGCGAGCATGAAGATGTATAAAGCGAGCAAGCCGTCCATTACGCCTCTCCCAGAACTTGTTTGACCACGGGATGCACGGTGACCCCGTCCTTGCACAGCAGGGTGCCGGCGACGACGTCGTCGCTCCAGTCGAAATTCAGTTGGCCGTCCTTGATCCACGGCGCCAGGAAGTTGTAGAGGTTCTTGGCGTACAGCTCGGAGGCGTGGGTCGGCATGCGCGACGGCAGGTTCAATGGGCCGTGGATATTGACGTCGTTGGCGATGACGTGTTCGCCGGGCTGGGTCAGGGCGCAGTTGCCGCCGGATTCGGCGGCCATGTCGACGATCAGGGCGCCGTATTTCATGCGGCCGATCATCTCGGTGGTGATGATGACCGGGGCTTTCTTGCCGGGGATGGC
>CAIXSK010000421.1 GCA_903922075.1 uncultured beta proteobacterium
CCCTCGAAAACGGCCGACATCCAGCAAACGCTGGCCTACGGCGCACATGGCCCGAAGGAACTGGTCGTACTGATGCTTTCGGAGGATGAGGCATGAGCGAACATACCCTGCACTTCAATCCCTCGGAAGGCTTCCGCGCCCGCTCCGGGGCAGTCGTCGACAATCCCTTCCTGCGCCAGAGTTTCCGCGGCGCGATGGATTTCCTGATGACCAAACGCGCCGCCCAGTTCCCCGACGCCGAGGAACTGGAAAGCCTGCGCACGCTGGGCGAAAGCATCCGCCAGTACAACCTGGCCAAGCTGCCGACGCTGCTCGAACAGCTCGAAGCCAATCTGGTGCGCAACGGCATCCAGGTCCATTGGGCCGAAACGCCGGACGAAGCCAACGAAATCATCCTCGGCATCTGCCAAAAGCACTCGGCCAAGCTGATGGTCAAGGGCAAGTCGATGGTCAGCGAGGAAATCGAGCTCAACCACGCCGCCGAAGCGGCCGGCATCGGCGCGCTGGAATCCGACATGGGCGAATACATCGTCCAGTTGGCCGGCGAAAAGCCGTCGCACATCATCATGCCGGCGATCCACAAGACCAAGCAGGAAATCGCCCAGCTGTTCGCCGACAAGGTCGAAGGCGTCGATTACACCGACAACGTCGATGCGCTGATCCAAATCGGCCGCAATGTGCTGCGGCAGAAATTCCTGGAGGCCGACATCGGCCTGTCCGGCGTCAATTTCGCCGTCGCCGAGACCGGCACCCTGTGCCTGGTCGAGAACGAAGGCAACGGCCGGATGTGCACCACCGCCCCGCCAGTGCACATCGCCATCACCGGCATCGAGAAGATCGTCGAAAAGCTGGAGCACGTGCCGCCGCTACTTTCGCTGCTGACCCGTTCGGCGACCGGGCAGAACATCTCGACCTATTTCAACATGATCTCCCGGCCGCGCCAGCCGGGTGAAAAAGACGGCCCCGGCGAAGTGCACCTGGTGCTGCTCGACAACGGTCGCAGCCAGGCCTACGCCGACGAGCAGTTGCGCAAGACCTTGCAATGCATCCGCTGCGGCGCCTGCATGAATCACTGCCCGGTCTATACGCGGATCGGCGGTCACGCCTACGGCACGACCTATCCCGGGCCGATCGGCAAGATCATCTCGCCGCACATGCTGGGGCTGGAAGCGACGGCCGGGCTGGTCACGGCTTCGTCGCTGTGCGGGGCTTGCGGGGAGGTTTGTCCGGTCAAGATTCCGATTCCGGAATTGCTGATGCGATTGCGGGAGGAAGCGTTTTCTCCGCCGCATGCCGATCCTTCCATGGTTGGGCAAGGCGCTGGATATAGCCGGTTGATTTCTGCGGTCTGGCGGGGGTGGGCGTTTGTCTATCGGTCGCCGGGGCTGTATCGGGTGGCGACCTGGCTGGGGAGTCGGTTGCGGTGGTTAACGCCGTCGCGGCAAGGGGCGTGGACGTCGGTTCGGGTGCCTTTGAAGCCGGCGCCCAAGCGGTTGCGGGATATGTTGAAGGAACGGGGCTAAATGACGCTTTCCTTTGTCGGGCATGGGGTTCCGCCTTGCTGGCGGGCGTACTTTCTTTTGCTTCGCCAAAAGAAAGTAGCCAAAGAAAAGGCGACCCCAGGTTACGCGGTCGGCTACGCCGACTCCCCTGCGCTACTCGAAACGCCGGGCGGCTGCGGAACTCGGGGCTACGCCCCTCAAACAGTCCTCGCCGAAGGCCCCCGGCGCTTCTGCGTTGCTCGGCGCTCCACATGGGGACCCGAAAGGCGCCCGGGTTCGAACAGCAGCACGGGAATTGGAATGCTACGGTCGGGCCGAAAAAATGCCCAAAATCGAAAACCCCAGTTTGGTCCGGATGGTTTACCGGGCCCCTTGAGAGGCGCCGAGTAACGCAGACGTTGGCGGAAAAAGGGCGAGGACTGTCTGAGGCCCAAAGGGCCGAGTTCCGCAGCCCCCGCCAATGTCGAGTAACGCAGGGAACCGGCGTAGCCGGCGCCGACCCAGGGTCGCCTTTTCTTTGCTTACTTTCTTTTGGCGAAGCAAAAGAAAGTAAGACGCCCCTCAAGGGCGGAAAACACAAGTTCAGAAAACCACGAAAAAAACAAACCGAGACAACCAACCCATGAGCAACCTGATCCAGCACCTCAGCCAACATCTCCCCCCCGAGCAGATCATCGTCGACGACCTGCGCCGCCTCGCCTACGGCACCGACGCCAGTTTCTACCGCCTGACCCCGCAGGTGATCGCCGTCGTCGAATCAGAAAACGATGTGAAAGCAGTCCTGCAAACGGCAAAGCAGCACCAAACCCCCGTCACCTTCCGCGCCGCAGGCACCAGCCTCTCCGGCCAGGCGATCACCAACGGCATCCTGGCCCTGATCGGCGAAGGCTTCGCCACCTGCAACATCAACGCCGACGCCAGCCAGGTCACGGCCGGCCCCGGCATCGTCGGCGGCGAGGTCAATCGCCGGCTCGCCCCGTTCGGCCGCAAGATCGGCCCCGATCCGGCCTCGATCAACGCCTGCAAGATCGGTGGCATCGCCGCCAACAACGCTTCCGGCATGTGCTGCGGCACGGCCCAGAACAGCTACAAGACACTGGCCGGTCTGCGCGTCATGCTGGCCGACGGCACCGTGCTCGACACCGAAGATCCGCTCAGCGTCGACGCCTTCTCCAAATCCCACGCCGTGCTGCTCGGCGAACTGGAACGCCTGGGCCGCGACACCCGCGCCAACGCCAAGCTGGCCGAACGCATCCGCCACAAGTTCAAGATCAAGAACACCACCGGCTACAGCCTCAACGCGCTGGTCGATTTCGAAGACCCGATCGACATCCTCAGCCACCTGATGATCGGCTCCGAAGGCACGCTCGGCTTCATGTCGCGGATCACCTACCACACCGTCGTCGAAGACCCGTGCAAGGCCTCGGCGCTGGTGTTCTTCCCGGACATCCGCACCGCCTGCGAAGCGGTGATCCGCTTGAAGCAGCAGCC
>CAIXSK010000422.1 GCA_903922075.1 uncultured beta proteobacterium
CACCACCACCTACGAACACCTGATGGGACTCTCCCTGGAGTATTTCGGCGGCAAGCGCACCGGTGACCTGATGGCCCGCATCGGCAACGAAACCGACCGCATCAACATCTTCCTCTCGCTCGATCTGCTCTATTTCGCCACCGATGTGCTGATGATCACGATGACCGCCGTCATCCTGTTCTCGATCAACCCGTGGCTGGCGCTGGTCACCCTGCTGCCGCTGCCGATCATCGGCTGGCTGATCGATTTCGTCCGCGAGAAGCTGCGCACCGGTTTCGAGAAGATCGACCGCGTCTGGGCCGAGGTGACCAACGTGCTGGCCGACACCATCCCCGGCATCCGCGTCGTCAAGGCCTTCGCCCAGGAGAAGCGCGAAGGCGAGCGTTTCCGCGCCGCCAACGAGCACAACCTGCAAATGAACGACAAGCTGAACAAGACCTGGTCCTTGTTCACCCCGACCGTCACCCTGCTCACCGAAGTCGGCCTGCTCGTCGTCTGGATCTTCGGCATCTGGCAGATTTCCAAGGGATCGAGCACGGTCGGCGTGCTGACCGCCTTCCTTGCCTACATCGGCCGCTTCTACACCCGCCTCGATTCGATGAGCCGTATCGTCTCGGCCACCCAGCGCGCGGCCTCTTCCACCAAGCGCATCTTCGACATCCTCGACCACGTCTCCAGCGTGCCGGAACCGGCCAACCCGGTGCATCTGTCCGGCGTCACCGGCCGCCTGGAACTGAAGAAGGCCAGCTTCCGCTACGGCACCCGCGCCGTGACCAAGGACGTCGACCTGATCATCGAACCCGGCGAAATGATCGGCCTGGTCGGCCATTCCGGCTCCGGCAAATCGACGCTGGTCAACCTGATCTGCCGCTTCTACGACGTTTCCGAAGGCCAGGTCCTGATCGACGGCGTCGATGTCCGTGCCGTGCCGGTCGCCGAGTTCCGCCAGCACATCGGCCTGGTGCTGCAGGAGCCCTTCCTGTTCTTCGGCACCATCGCCGACAACATCGCCTACGGCAAGCCCAATGCGACGCGCGCCGAGATCATCGCCGCCGCCCGCGCCGCCCACGCCCACGAGTTCATCCTGCGCCTGCCGCACGGTTACGACTCGCTGGTCGGCGAACGCGGCCAGGGCCTGTCCGGCGGCGAGCGCCAGCGCATCTCCATCGCCCGCGCCCTGTTGATCGATCCGCGCATCCTGATCCTCGACGAGGCCACCTCGGCGGTCGATACCGAGACCGAAAAGGAAATCCAGAAAGCCCTCGACAACCTGGTCAAGGGCCGCACGACGATCGCCATCGCCCACCGCCTCTCCACGCTGCGCAAGGCCGACCGGCTGGTCGTCATGGATCGCGGCAAGATCGTCGAAATCGGCAACCACGACCAGCTGATGGCCATCGAAGGCCATTACTACAAGCTCTATCAGGCCCAGGCCCGCAACGTCGACACCGAACCGTCGCTGCCGCGCTCGCCCGACCTGCCCAAAACCCACGCGGAATAAGCCATGGCCGACGCAAACTTCACCCTGCAGCGCGATGCCTACGGTCGGCTGGTTTTTTTGGCCGAAAACGGAATTCGCCATGAAGGCGTCACGCCGGTCCGCGCCTTCCCGATCGCCGCCCCCGACGAGGGCATTTCCCTGGTCAATTACGAAGGCCACGAAGTCGCCTGGACCGACCGCCTGGCCGACCTGCCGGACGACACCCGCCAGCTGATCGAGGAAGAACTGACCAGCCGCGAGTTCGTGCCGGAAATCGAAAGCATCGCCGCCGTCTCCAGCTTTGCCTGCCCGAGCACCTGGCAGGTGAGCACCGACCGCGGTCCGGCCGAGCTGGTCCTCAAGGGCGAGGAAGACATCCGCCGCCTGAGCCAGACCCGGCTGCTGATCGCCGACGCCAACGGCATCCAGTTCCTGGTTCGCGACCTGAACCGGCTCGACCGCCACAGCCGCAAGCTGCTCGACCGCTTCCTGTAGCCTGATGGTCTGTAACGGCCTGTTCCGGTGTGTGACAATTTTGCACAGCGGTCAGCCGCAAACGGCGTGAAAGCGTTAATAATGGCGGATTCAAACATTGATCACCGCCGGCCATTGGAGCCCTAGCCAAGAGCATGAAGAACAAGGACATTATCTTTCGGGACACAATTTCCCTGCGTGGCCCGAGCATCTGGACCTACCCGCCGGCCGTCGAAACGTGGATCGACATCGGCGAACTCGAAGTCTTCCCTTCCGACAAGATTCCCGGCCTCTACGAGCGCCTCGCCGCCTGGCTGCCCGGCCTGATCGAACACCGCTGCAACTACGACGTGCGCGGCGGCTTCCTGCAGCGCCTGCAGGAAGGCACCTGGGCCGGCCACATCCTCGAACACGTGGTGCTCGAACTGATGACGCTGGCCGGCCTGCCCGACGGCTTCGGCCGCACCCGCGAAACAACCACGCGCGGCGTCTACAAGCTGGTGGTCAGCAATTTCCACGACGAATGCACGCGCATCGCGCTCGACCTCGGCCGCGAACTGCTGCTCGCCGCGATCAAGGATGAGCCCTTCGACCTGGCCGAGGAGATCAAGCCCTTGCTCCGCCGCGTTGACCGCAAGTATCTCGGTCCCTCGACCGCCGCCATCGTCAATGCCGCCGAAGCGCGCAAGATTCCGCAGATTCGCCTGCTCGACGACGGCAACCTCGTCCAGCTCGGCTACGGCGCCGCGATGCGCCGCATCTGGACGGCCGAAACCGACCAGACCAGCGCCATCGCCGAAACCATTTCGCGCGACAAGGACCTGACCAAGGAACTGATTTCCTCGGTCGGCGTGCCGGTCCCCGAAGGCCGCGAAGTGGACAATGCCGAGGATGCCGGCGATGCCTCCGAGGACATCGGCTTCCCGGTGGTCGTCAAGCCGACCGACGGCAATCACGGGCGCGGCGTCTTCATCGACCTGATGAACCGCGAGGAAGTCGCCAAGGCCTACGCCATCGCCATCGAGGAAGGTTCCGGCGTGCTGGTCGAGCGTTCGATCCAGGGCATCGAGCACCGCCTGCTGATCGTCGGCGGCAAGCTGGTCGCCGCCAACCGCAGCGACCTGATCACCGTCACCGGCGACGGCAAATCGACCGTCCAGCAACTGATCGACACCCAGGTCAACACCGACCCGCGCCGCGGCACCACCGAACTGCACCCGCTGTCGATCATCAAGATCGACACCGCCGCCCGCATGGAACTTGAACGCCAGAAGCTGGACGCTGACAGCGTGCCGGCCGCCGGCCGCGAGGTGCTGATCCAGCGCAACGCCAACCACGCCTTCGACTGCACCGACGAAGTCCATCCCGACACCGCCGCCGTTGCCTCGCTGGCCGCCCGCGTCGTCGGCCTCGACATCGCCGGCATCGACCTGGTCTGCCGGGACGTCTCGAAGCCGCTGGCCGAACAGGGCGGCGCCATCGTCGAAGTCAATGCCGGCCCCAGCCTGCTGATGCACATCAAGCCGGGCATCGGCAAGCCGCGCCCGGTCGGTCAGGCCATCGTCGACAACCTGTTCGCCGCCGACGAAAGCGGCCGCGTGCCGTTGGTCGGCGTGACTGGCACCCACGGCCGCAATCCGGTCGCCAAGCTGGTCGCCCACCTGCTTTACCTGACCGGCCAGCATGCCGGCCTGGCCTGCAAGGACGGCATCTACCTCGGCCGCCGCCAGGTCCAGAAAACCAGCGCCGCCAACTGGGAAGGCGGTCGCCGCCTGCTGCTCAACCGCGCCGTGCAGGCTGCGGTCATCGAAAACGGCGCCGAGGTCATCCTCGGCGAAGGCCTGGCCTACGACCGCTGCTCGGTCGGCATCGTCACCAACATCGCCCCCGACGACGAAGACCTGTCGCGCTGGGATGTCCAGCCGACCGGCGGCGAGTACTACACGACGCCGCGCTCGATCTACCGGACCCAGGTCGACGTCGTGCTG
>CAIXSK010000423.1 GCA_903922075.1 uncultured beta proteobacterium
GCTATTGGGCGCTGGCCCACGGCGGCGCCCGGCCCGACTTTCACCTTCGCCAAAGCTTCACCCTGACTCTGAACCGACTTACACCATGACCCAGCCCATCCAGTTCGGCCTCGACCGCCTGCTTGCCGACCCCGCCCTGCGCCGCCCGCTGGCCGGCCAGCGCCTCGCCCTGCTCGCCCACCCGGCCTCGGTCACCGCCGACCTGACCCACTCGCTCGACGCCCTGGCCGCCCTGCCCGATCTCAAGCTGACCGCCGCCTTCGGCCCCCAGCACGGCCTGCGCGGCGACAAGCAGGACAACATGGTCGAGTCGCCCGATTTCCTCGACCCCCAACTCGGCATCCCGGTCTTCAGCCTGTACGGCGAAGTCCGCCGGCCGACCGAGGCGATGATGGATACTTTCGACGTGCTGCTCGTCGACCTGCAGGACCTCGGCTGCCGCATCTACACCTTCATCACGACGCTGCGCTATGTGCTGGAGGCGGCAGCCAGACATGGCAAGGCAGTCTGGGTGCTCGACCGCCCGAATCCGGCCGGCCGTCCGGTCGAGGGCCTGACCCTGCGCTCCGGCTGGGAGAGCTTCGTCGGCGCCGGCCCGATGCCGATGCGCCACGGCCTGACCCTGGGCGAACTCGGTCACTGGTTCATCGCCACGCTGGGCCTGGACGTCGACTACCGCGTCATTGAAATGCGGGGCTGGCAGCCCGAGGCGGCGCCCGGTTACGGCTGGCCCCTGGGCGAGCGGACCTGGGTCAACCCCAGCCCGAACGCGCCCAATCTGGGGATGGCCCGCGCCTATGCCGGCACCGTGCTGCTCGAAGGCACGACGCTTTCCGAGGGGCGCGGCACGACGCGGCCGCTCGAACTGTTCGGCGCCCCGGACATCGACGCCCCTGCCGTGCTCGCCGAAATGCGCGCCTTCGCCCCGCACTGGCTGGCCGGCTGCCGGCTGCGCGAATGCTGGTTCGAACCGACCTTCCACAAGCACGCCGGCAAGCTATGCAACGGCCTCCAGATCCACGTCGAGGATGCCGGCTACGACCATGCCGCCTTCCGCCCCTGGCGTTTGCAGGCGCTGGCTTTCAAGGCGATCCGCCGGCTTTACCCGGACTATCCGCTGTGGCGGGACTTCGCCTACGAGTACGAGCACGACCGGCTGGCCATCGATCTGATCAACGGCTCACCGCTGTTGCGCGAATGGGTGGACAACCCGGCCGCCACGCCGCAGGCGCTGGACGAACCGGCGGCAGCGGACGAACAGCAATGGCGCCAGGCGCGGGAAGCCTGCCTGATTTACTGAATCGTCATCCGGCAAGCTATCCAGCGCCATCACAGGTTGCTACTATTCGGTACAAATAGGATCGTTCGTACTGAACCGGATAGGGAGCGCACTTGCCGATTTGCCTCCGCAGCATCTTCCATCGCTGGCCTTCACGACTGGCTGCCTTGTTGTACCTGGTGCTGGCCGTCGGTCTCGGCCAGGCCGAGGAAGCCGTCAACGCAGCAACGGTGGAACCAACGGCAAATGCCACGACCACAGAAACTACGGCTGGTCCTAGGGTCAAGGCCAAAAAACCGGCAAAATTCGGCATCCTGGCCGTCCGCCCCAAGGCGGAAAGCATGGCCCACTGGCAACCGCTGTTCGACTATCTGAACAGCACCCATCCCGACCAGCCGCTCAGCTTCGAGATTCTGACCTACCCCGAACTGGAAGCAGCGATCCGTCATCAGGGGGTCGATTTCGTCCTTACCCAGCCGGCCCACTACCTGCTGCTCGCCCAGCGAGAAAACCTGCAGTCGCCAATCGCCACGCTGGTCGAACAGGAAAACGGCAAGCCGCTGAGCGGCTTCGGCGGCGTCATCGTCACCCGCCCGGAACTGAAAATCCGCGAACTGGCCGATCTGGCCGGCAAGCGCATCGCCATCATCAACAAGCGTTCGCTCGGCGGCTATCTGCTCCAGGCCAGCGAATTAAGGCGACATGGCATCCATCTGCCCGAGGATGCCCGGATCATCGAAACCGGCGATGTCCAGGACGCCCCGATCTCCGAGCTGCTCGCCGGCAACGTCGATGCCGCCTTCGTCCGCACCGGCCTGATCGAGGCCATGCATCGCGAGCGCAAGCTCGACATGCAACAACTGTTCATCGTCAATCCATTGCCCGAGCCCGGTTTCCCGCTCGCGCTGTCGACCCGCATCTTCCCCGACTGGCCGCTCGCCGCGATGCCCTGGGCGCCACCGGAACTGGCCCGACAAGTCGCTGCAACCGTCCTTTCCATGCCGCCCGACTGGGCGGGGGCAGCCAGCACCGGCATCCATGGCTTCACCATTCCGGGCGACTACCGTCGGATCGACGACCTGATGCGCCTGCTCCGCGCCCCGCCTTACGACACCCCGCAAGACGTCACCCTGGACGACATTCTTCGGCAGTACGGCGAAGTGATCGGCCTGGTGCTGATCCTCGCCCTGGGCGGACTGCTCGTCGTGATCGTCACACTGGTCCGCACCAATCGCCGGCTGCGCCAGGAGCGCTCGCGGGCAAGACGGGCGCTGGCCCGCCAGGCGTCGACCGAGGCACGTTTCCGGGCCGTCTTCGAAAACGTCGACACCGTCGCCATCCAGGGCTACCGGACCGATGGCAGCGTCGTCTACTGGAACCATGCTTCGCAAACCATCTACGGCTACACGCCGGAAGAGGCACGCGGCAAATCGCTGTACGAGATGATCATTCCGGCGCCGATGCAAGCCGGCGTGCGCGAGGCGGTGCAGTGGATGTTCACCCACAAGGCCGGCATTCCGGCCGGCCGCCTGACACTGCGCCACAAGGATGGCCACCCGGTCGAGGTCTATTCCAGCCATACCGTCGTCGACACCACCGAGCATGGGCCGATCATGTTCTGTCTCGACGTCGACCTGCACGAACAGGTCAAGGCCGAGCAGGCGCTGATCGCCAGCGAAGCCCGCCAGCGGATGATCCTCGACACGCTCGGCGAAGGCGTCTACGGCGCCGATGTCGACGGCATCTGCAGCTTCATTAATCCGGCCGGCCTGTGCCTGCTCGGCCTGACCGAAGCGGAAGTGCTCGGCAAGGATTGCCACGCGCTCTTCCACCACACCCGGGCCGACGGTACGCCTTACCCGCCCGAGGACTGCCCGACCTGGCAAACCGCCCGCGACGGCAAGCCGCGGCGCCACGAGGATGTTTTCTGGCGCAAGAACGGTGAAAGCCTGCCGGTCCGCCTGACCGTCACCCCGACCCGACGCAACGGCACGATCACCGGGACCGTCGTCGTCTTTGCCGATATCAGCGAACGGGTCCGCTCGCACAAGGAACTGGAAACGCATCGCCTGCAGCTTGAGCAGCAAGTCCGGCAGCGTACCAGGCAACTGGAAATCGCCCGCCATGAAGCGGAGAGTGCCAGCCGCTCGAAGAGCGCCTTCCTGGCCAATATGAGCCACGAGATCCGCACCCCGCTCAATGCCGTGCTCGGCATGGTGCACCTGCTGCGCCGCGACGCGCC
>CAIXSK010000424.1 GCA_903922075.1 uncultured beta proteobacterium
CGGCGACACCTTCCTCGGCGGCGAAGACTTCGACCAGCGCCTGATCGACTACATCATCGACGAATTCAAGAAGGAATCCGGCGTCAACCTGAAGGCCGACGTGCTGGCCCTGCAGCGCCTCAAGGAAGCCGCCGAAAAGGCCAAGATCGAGCTGTCCTCCAGCCAGCAGACCGAAGTCAACCTGCCCTACATCACCGCCGACGCCTCCGGCCCGAAGCACCTGGCACTGAAGATCACCCGCGCCAAGTTCGAGTCGCTGGTCGACGAACTGGTCGAGCGTACCGTCGCCCCCTGCGTCATGGCGCTCAAGGATGCCGGCTGCAAGATCGGCGACATCGACGACGTGATCCTGGTCGGCGGCCAGTCGCGGATGCCCAAGGTCCAGGAGAAGGTCAAGGAAATCTTCGGCCGCGAACCGCGCAAGGACGTCAATCCGGATGAAGCCGTCGCCGTTGGCGCCGCCATCCAGGGCGGCGTGCTGCAGGGCGAAGTCAAGGACGTGCTGCTGCTCGACGTCACCCCGCTGTCGCTCGGCATCGAAACCCTGGGCGGCATCATGACCAAGCTGATCCAGAAGAACACGACGATCCCGACCAAGGCCTCGCAAGTCTTCTCGACCGCCGATGACAACCAGGGCGCGGTGACCATCCACGTGCTGCAGGGCGAGCGCGAAGTCGCTGCCGGCAACAAGAGCCTCGGCCAGTTCAACCTCGAAGGCATCCCGCCGGCCCCGCGCGGCATGCCGCAGATCGAGGTGATCTTCGACATCGACGCCAACGGCATCATGCACGTGACCGCCAAGGACAAGGCCACCGGCAAGGAAAACAAGATCACCATCAAGGCCAACTCCGGTCTCTCCGAAGCCGAAATCCAGGCCATGGTCAAGGATGCCGAACTGCACGCCGAAGAGGACAAGAAGGCGCACGAACTGGCCGACACCCGCAACCAGGCCGACGGCATGGTGCACATGGTCAAGAAGTCGCTGACCGAGTACGGCGACAAGCTCGACGCTGCCGAAAAGGCCAGCATCGAAGCCGCCATCAAGGACGTCGAGGATGTGCTGCGCGAAGGCGACAAGGACACCATCGCCGCCAAGACCGAAGCCCTGTCCGTCGCGGCCCAGAAGCTGGGTGAGAAGATGTACGCCCAGCAGCAGGCCGAAGGCGCGGCCGCCGGTGCAGCCGGTGCGGCTGGCCAGCAGGCCGAAGGCGGGGAAAAGACCGTCGAAGGCGATGTCGTCGATGCCGAATTCACCGAAGTGAACAAGGACAAGAAAGCTTAAAACGGACGCTAGCGCGCCGTTTTAAGTGGCCGGATCGAAGCGGACGCCCCGGCGCCGCTTGATCCGGCCTTTGCACAGCATCAGTCGGAATCAGCCATGTCAAAACGCGATTTTTACGAAATCCTTGGCGTCAACCGCGACGCCAGCGATGAAGAAATAAAGAAGGCCTACCGCAAACTGGCCATGAAACATCACCCCGACCGCAACCCGGACAACCCGGCGGCCGAGGAGAAGTTCAAGGAAGCCAAGGAAGCCTACGAAATCCTGTCCGATGGCCAGAAGCGTGCCGCCTACGATCAGTACGGCCACGCCGGCGTCGATCCGCAGGCTGGCATGGGCGGCGGTTTCGGCGGCGGCGGTGGCGGCGGTTTTGCCGATGCCTTCGGCGGCATCTTCGACGAAATCTTCGGCGGCCGGGGCGGCGGTGGCGGCGGCGGCCGCTCCAACATCTACCGCGGCGCCGACCTCCGCTACAACCTCGAAATCACGCTCGAACAGGCGGCGCACGGCACGGAAACCAAGATCCGCATTCCGACCATGGAAGTCTGCGAGCCCTGCCACGGCTCCGGCGCCAAGCCCGGCACCCAGCCGAAGACCTGCCCGACCTGCGGCGGCTCCGGCCAGGTCCGCCTGCAACAAGGCTTCTTCTCGATCCAGCAGACCTGCCACAAGTGCCACGGCACCGGCCGCTTCATCGCCGACCCGTGCAAGCACTGC
>CAIXSK010000425.1 GCA_903922075.1 uncultured beta proteobacterium
CAAGATCCTGTCTGACGCGATCGGCATCAAGCAGGGCCTGATGACCACCATCCACGCCTACACCAACGACCAGGTCACCGTCGACGTCCGCCACAAGGACCTGCGCCGCGCCCGCGCCGCTGCCGCCAACATCATCCCGACCAAGACCGGCGCCGCCAAGGCCGTCGGCCTGGTGCTGCCGCAACTGGTCGGCAAGGTCGATGGTTTCGCGCTGCGCGTGCCGACCATCAACGTCTCGCTGGTCGACCTGACCTTCACCGCTGACCGCGCCACCACCAAGGAAGAAATCAACGCCCTGATGACCGCCGCTGCCAACGGCCCGCTGAAGGGCATCCTCGACGTCAACAACGAGCCGCTGGTGTCGTCCGACTTCAACCACACCACCGTGTCCTCGACCTTCGATGCGACGCAAACCCGCGTCATCAAGAACGAAGACGGCTCGGTGCTGGTCAAGGTCCTGGCCTGGTACGACAACGAGTGGGGCTACTCCTGCCGCATGCTGGACGCCGCCCGCGCCTGGATGGCCGTCAAGTAAGTCAGCTGTTTGAAGAAAGGGGCCGCAAGGCCCCTTTTGTTTCCACCCGGCAGAAAGCCCGCCTCCCTCGTGCCACATACCGCCCCCCTGCGTCTCGCCATCAACGGTTACGGCCGGATCGGCCGTTGTTTCCTGCGCGCGTTGCTGGAGTCGCCGGCCGCGCACCGTTTGCAGGTGGTCGCCATCAACGAGCCGGCCAAGCTGGACAGCATGGCCTACCTGACCCGTTTCGATTCGACGCATGGCCGCTTTCCCGGCACGGTCGAAGTTGAAGAGGGCGCCCTGCTGATCAACGGCCAGCCGATTGCCGTCAGCCACGCCCGGACGCCGGAAGGCGTCGCCTGGCGGTCGCTCGGCATCGACCTGCTGGTCGAAGCCTCCGGATGCTACGGTCAGCGGCAAAATTTGGCCAAATTCATAAATGCCGGCTGCCCGCGCCTGTTGCTGTCGCACCCTGGCGCCAGCGGCGAGGATGTCGACGCGACCATCGTCGCCGGCATCAACCAGCAGACGCTGACCGGCGCCGAACAACTGGTCTCGGCCGCCTCCTGCACGACCAACGCCATCGTCCCGCTGCTCGACCTGCTCGACCGCGAAGTCGGCGTCGAGCAAGCCTTGTTGACCACGCTGCATTCGGTCATGAACGACCAGCCGCTGATCGACGGCTATCACCACGACGACCTGCGGCGCACCCGCTCGGCGATGCAGTCGATCAACCCGGTGTCGACCGGCCAGGCCCGCGGCATCGAGCGCCTGCTGCCGCAACTGGCCGGCCGCGTCCAGGCCAAGGCGATCCGTGTGCCGACCACCAATGTTTCGGCCATCGACCTGAGCATCGCCACCCAGCGGCCGGTCTCGGCGCACAGCATCAACCTGCTGCTGGCCGACGCGGCGCGCGGCCCGCTGAAGAAACTGATCGCCTATTCCGAGGCGGCGCACGCCTCGATCGATTTCAATCACGATCCCCATTCGGCCATCGTCGACGGCAGCCAGACGCGCACCGCCGGCACCCATCTGGTCAACCTCTTCGTCTGGTTCGACAACGAGTGGGGCTTCGCCAACCGCATGCTGGAAGTGGCCGACCACTGGTCGCGCCTCTGGCC
>CAIXSK010000426.1 GCA_903922075.1 uncultured beta proteobacterium
ACCGCGAACTCGGTCTGCTCGCCTTCAATCGCCGCGTGCTGGCCCAGGCCGAAGACGAGCGCATGCCCTTGCTCGAACGCCTGCGCTTCCTGTGCATCGTTTCCAGCAATCTCGACGAATTTTTCGAAATCCGTGTCTCCGGGCTGAAGGAACAGATCCGCGCCAACACGCCGGTGGTCACTACCGACGGCAAGACGGCGCAGGAAGCCTTCCGCCTGGTTTCGGCCGAGGCGCACGCCATCGTCAACGAGCAGTACCAGCATCTCAACGCAGTGATCCTGCCCGCCCTGGCCGAGCAGGGCATCCGCTTCCTGCGCCGGGCGACCTGGAACGAGGCGCAGCGCGAGTGGATCCGCAATTATTTCATCCGCGAAATGGTGCCGGTGCTGACGCCAATCGGACTCGACCCCTCGCACCCCTTCCCGCGCGTGCTCAACAAGAGCCTCAACTTCGCCGTCGAACTCGAAGGCAAGGACGCCTTCGGCCGCAGTTCCGGTGCCGCCATCGTCCAGGCCCCGCGCGTCCTGCCCCGCGTCATCCGCCTGCCTGAGGAACTGGCCGGTTACGAATACGGCTTCGTTTTCCTGTCGTCGATCCTCCATGAGTTCGTCGGCGAGCTATTCACCGGCATGACCGTGCTCGGCTGCTACCAGTTCCGCGCCACCCGCAACTCCGACCTGTTCGTCGACGAGGAAGAAGTCACCAACCTGCGCACCAAGCTGCAGGGCGAACTGCCGCAGCGCCATTTCGGCAACGCCGTGCGCCTCGAAGTGGCCGAGAACTGCTCGCCGGCGATGACCGAATTCCTGCTCGCCCAGTTCGAACTCAAGCCGGTCGACCTTTACCGCGTCAATGGCCCGGTGAACCTGGTGCGCCTGATGCAGGTGCCGGACTGGGTGGACCGCCCGGACATGAAATTCCGCCCCTTCGTGCCCGGCACGCCCAAGGGTCTGGCCAAGGGCGCCAACATCTTCGACAGCATCCGCAAGAACGACATCCTGCTCCACCACCCCTACCAGTCCTTCGCGCCGGTCATCGAATTCCTCAGCCAGGCGGCGACCGACCCGCAGGTGGTGGCGATCAAGATGACCGTCTATCGTACCGGCACCGACTCGGTACTGATGGAATCGCTGATCCGCGCCGCCCAGAACGGCAAGGAAGTCACCGTCGTCGTCGAGTTGATGGCCCGCTTCGACGAAGAAGCCAACATCAGCTGGGCGACCAAGCTCGAAGAAGTCGGCGCCCACGTCGTCTATGGCGTCGTCGGCTACAAGGTTCACGCCAAGGCGCTGTTGATCGTCCGCCGCGAGGAAGGCGGCCTCAAGCGCTACGCCCACCTCGGCACCGGCAACTACCACCCGCGCACCGCCCGGCTGTACACCGACTTCGGGCTGATGACCGCCAACGAGGAAGTCACCCACGACACCAGCGAAGTCTTCAAGCAACTGACCGGCCTGGGCAAAGCCCGCACGCTGAAGCACCTGTGGCAGGCACCGTTCACGCTGCAACCCAATGTCGTCGCCGGCATCCAGGCCGAGGCCGAAATCGCCCGCGCCGGCGGCAAGGGGCGCATCGTCGCCAAGATGAACTCGCTGGTCGAGCCCGAAGTCATCAACGCCATGTACGAAGCCTCGCAGGCCGGCGTCGAGATCGACCTGATCGTGCGCGGCGTCTGCATGCTGCGTCCCGGCGTGCCGGGACTGTCCGAGAACATCCGCGTCCGCTCGATCATCGGCCGCTTCCTCGAACACCACCGCATCTTCTACTTTCTGGCCGGCGGCGAGGAGATCGTCTACCTGTCGAGCGCCGACTGGATGGAGCGCAATTTCTTCAAGCGCATCGAACTCGCCTTCCCCATCCTCGACCCCAAGCTGAAGAAGCGCGTGATCACCGAAGGCCTGAAGTTTTACCTAGCCGACAACCAGCAGGGCTGGGAAATGAACAACCAGGGCGTCTACCAGCGCCGCCGCTCAACGCGCAGCAAGCCGCACAACGCCCAGGGCGAACTGATGGTGACGCTGGGCGGCGCCTGACGGCAAATGCTACGGTCGGCCCGAAAAAAAGGCCAAAATCAAAAAATGCGGCTCACGGGCCGCATTTTTCATGGTCTGCCGGGCATTTCAATTACCGTCTCCGCCTTAGCAGGAATAGCGCGACAAACCCGCCCAAAAACAGCATCGGCATCCCAGGCTCCGGGATCGCACGCGCTTGGATGTCATAGCTAAAATTTTCAAACAAATCCCCCCCGGAAATCGGCAGGGAGCCTTGAATTGACATCGAGCCATTTGCGAATTGGCCGTTGATTGAAGCCAAAGGACCATTTGACCATCCCGAGCAGTAGGTATCCGGACCCTGAGGGACATTGCAGGGGCCGTTATCACCAAAAATGCTCGATCCAACGACAAAAATAAAATAATCCGGCAAGGAAAATCCGTCCGGGAAAATATTTCCGACCACATTCGCATTGCCGAACGTTAGCCAGTTCTGTTCGGAGATGAACGTTCCTTGACTTCCGTTGGTGTCCCCATCCAGGAAATAGCTCCACCAATAGCGTGAAAAATGGGCATCGAATGTCCCGGAGACTGCATAGCTCTGAGCAGACTGGGGTGGGCCACCAAAGCTGAATCCAGGATTGTGTGTCACAGAACTGACCGAGCCATCGATCACGAATTGTTGGGTCACCGTATCAACGCCGAAACCGGTAACGATGACCGCCTTAACCGGACTACTCGCCATTAGCCCAAGAATCGCCATGGCCCGAAGAATGGTGTTTCTTACCCTGGAATCCATACTCGCCCCCCAATAAAAATGAGAAAAGCATACACCAATTCTCATTTGGCATTACGCATTACTAGATTCCACTGCAGCAAAGGGCCGAAGCTGACGGTTCCACCGAGCCTGCCTCACAGGCCGGCACTCATTCTCTTATCAAACGGAAATTGAATCGGAAGCCAGTGGCTTCGTCCACACAGCCGTCAATCAGCGATGCTTGCCATCGTCCGGCGTCAGGAACAGCCCGATACCCAGCGCGATCAGCGCCAGCGGCCACCATTTCCTGATCAACGCGACGAGGTCGAGTTCAAACAGGTCGAGATTGACACCGAGCGCGACGGCGCCGATGACGACCAGGGCGATGGCGGCGAAATTGCCTTTCATGCGGGTTCTCCGGTGATCAGGCGCGGCGCACGCCGACGACACCTTCGACGTCGTGGATCAGCGTCAGCGTCTTCTGCAATTGCTGCAGGTTGGTGATTTCGACGGTGAAGCTCATGTGCGCCTTGCCCTGCTTGGACTGGGTATTGACGCCGACGACATTGAGCCGCTCGCGGGTGAAGATTTCCGAAATGTCGCGCAGCAGGCCCTGGCGGTCGTGGGCATCGACGATGATGTCGGCGGCGAAGACGCCGGTCGTCGTCAGCCCCCAGTCGGTTTCGATGACCCGCTCGGGATGCAGGGCCGCCAGGTTGGCGAAATTGGGGCAGTCCATGCGGTGGATCGAGATGCCCTTGCCGCGCGTGATGAAGCCCTGGATTTCGTCCGGCGGCGCCGGTTTGCAGCAGCGGGCGAGTTGGGTCAGCAGCTTGTCGACGCCGACGATCAGGATGCCCTGGTTGCCCTCGACCGGTTTGCTCGGTTTGGCCACCACCTCGTCCGGCGCCTGCGTCTCGGCGAGCAGGTCGCCGCCCTTGGCCACCGCCTGGAACTGACGCTGGTTGAGGTCGCCGCGGGCGGCGGCGATGTACAGGTCGTCAGCCTTGGCGAAGCCGAGCTTGTGCGACAGTTCTTCGATGTTGGCACCGGTCTGCCCGGCGCGCTGCAGCTCCTTGCCGATCAGGCTGCGCCCTTCGGCCAGCGTCTCTTCCAGCGCCAGGTTGGAGAACCAGCCGCGTACCTTGACCCGGGCACTCTTGGTATGGATGTAGCCGAGCGCGGGGTTCAGCCAGTCACGCGACGGCCCGCCGACCTTGGCGGTGACGATCTCGACTTCCTGCCCGGTTTCCAGCGAGGTGTTGAGCGGCACCAGCTGGCCGGCGATCTTGGCGCCGCGGCAGCGATGGCCGAGGTCGGTATGCACGCGGTAGGCAAAATCAACCGGCGTCGAGCCGGCCGGCAGGTCGACCACCTTGCCCTGCGGCGTGATGACGTAGATCGTCTCGTCCAGCGCCGCCTGCTTGTAGTGCTTGACCCAGTCCGAACTGTCGGCGACTTCGTCCTTCCAGGTCAGCAGCTGGCGCAGCCAGGCGATCTTCTCGTCGTAGTCGTCCTCGGCGCTGCGCTTGCTGCCTTCCTTGTAGCGCCAGTGAGCGGCAACGCCGAGCTCGGCGTGTTTGTGCATGTCCCAGGTACGGATCTGGATTTCCAGGCTGCGCCCGTCCGGGCAGCGCACCGCAGTGTGCAGCGAGCGGTAGTAGTTGCCCTTGGGGTTCGAGATGTAGTCGTCGAACTCCTTGGGAATCGGCAGCCACAGGTTGTGCACGATGCCCAGCGCGGTGTAGCAGTCCTTGACGTCGTCGACGATGATGCGCAGGGCGCGCACATCGTAGACCTCGGAGAACTCGACGCCCTTTTTGTGCATCTTGTTCCAGATGCTGAAAATGTGTTTCGGTCGGCCATAGACTTCGGCATCCTTGACGCCGGCCACCTCAAGTTCCTCGCGCACCTTGGCCACCGCATCGACGATGAACTGTTCGCGCTCGCTGCGCTTCTCGTCGAGCAGCTTGGCCAGCTTCTTGTAGGTGTCCGGGTGAATGAAGCGGAAAGACAGGTCTTCCAGCTCCCACTTCAGTTCCCAGACGCCGAGCCGGTTGGCCAGCGGCGAATAGAGTTCCAGCGTCTCGCGCGCCACCTGGACGCGCAGTTCGTCCGGATGGGCGGCGTAGAAGCGCAGGGTTTGCGTCCGGCTGGCCAGGCGCAGCAGCACGACGCGGATGTCCTCGACCATGGCGAGCAGCATCTTGCGCAGCACTTCGACCTGGGCCTTCATCTCGGCCGGATTGACCTCGCCGGCCTCGATGTTGGTGGCGACGAAGCCCTTGGTGATCGGGCGCAGCTTGTTCAGCCGCGAAATGCCCTGGACCAGGTGCGCCGCCGGTTTGCCAAAGCGCTCCTCGATTTGCGCGATGCCGTGTTCCTGATGGGCCGGAATGGCAAACAGTACAGCGGCCATCCGCGATTCGACGTCGAGCTTGAGGCCGGCGATGATCACGGCCATGCCCAGCGCATGCGACCAGATGCGTTCGCCGCTGCCCAGCGTCTTGTCGGCATAGACCTGCCAGGCGTATTCGACGGCAGCCTTGAGGCTGTCGGCCTCGGCAACGGAAAGCCCTTCGCCCAGCGTGGCGAGGAACTGCTCGAAGTCGCTCGTGGCGGCGACGGAATGAACGACGGAGACCATAGGAGGCGATTATAGCCCTGTCCGCGGCCGGCCAATTGGCCTGGGTCAACTCCTTACGCCGGGGGATTCCCCCAAGCGGCAAGGCGCATGGCATCAGGCATAATCAGGGGTCGATGCCCAAATTTCTCGCCCACCCCTACCTGCTGCTGACCCTGACTGCCCTCTTCTGGTCCGGCAACATGGTCCTCGGCCGCGGCATCCGCGGCGACGTGCCGCCGATGGCACTGGCTTTCTGGCGCTGGGCCATCGCCCTCTGCCTGGTCCTGCCGCTCGCCCTGCCTCACCTCAAGGCGCAGTGGCCGCTGCTGAAGAAAGGCTGGAAGGTGCTGCTCGTCCTCGGCCTGCTCGGTGTCGGTGGCTACAACACCTTCGCCTACGTCGCGCTGCAGTACACCGGCGCGACCAACGCGGTGCTGCTCAATTCCTTCATCCCTATCGCCACCATCGCCATTTCCTGGCTCTTTCTCGGCAAGCACCTGCGCCGGGTCGAAGGCATCGGCGTCGCCATTTCGCTGGCTGGCGCGCTGACCATCGTCTCGCGCGGCGACCTGGCCGTGCTGGCCCACCTCAACCTCAATCTGGGCGATGCCTGGATGCTGGTCGCCGTGCTCGACTGGGCGATCTACACCGTGGCCCTGGCCTGGCGCCCGGCCGGCGTGCACCCGATGCTGATGCTAGCCACCATCACTGCCATCGGCCTGGCCGCGCTGGTCCCGGCCTACGCCTGGGAGCTGGCGCAGGGCCGTCACATCAACGTCCATCTCGGCTCGCTGGCCTCGCTGGCCTACGTCGGCATCTTTCCCAGTTTTATCGGCTATATTTTCTACAACAAGGGGGTGGCCGAAGTCGGCGCCAACAAGGGCAGCCTGTTCATCCACCTGATGCCGGTGTTCGGCACCCTGCTGTCCTTCCTGTTCCTCGGCGAAATTCCGTTCTGGTACCACTATTTCGGCATCGGGCTGATTTTCGCCGGCATCTGGCTGACCATGAAGAAGTGAACCTTGAAAGAACTACTCGACCGACTGCGCGGCAAGAAATCGACCGTCATTCCCGATGACCTGTGGGCGGCCATCGTCACCTCGCTGCCCTTTCTCGACGTCCTGCCGGCCGACGAGCAGAAACAGCTGAAGCGGCTGGCCGAGAGCTTTCTGGCCGAGAAGGAATTCAGCACCGCGGGCGGCCTGGAACTGAGCGACGAAATCTGCGTCTCGATCGCCGCCCAGGGCTGCCTGCCCATCCTCAAGCTCGGCCTGAACGCCTATCGTGACTGGATCGGCATCGTCGTCTACCCCGACGAGTTCATCGTGCCACGGCGTATCGAGGACGAAAGCGGCATCGTCCATGAATACGCCGACGTGCTCTCCGGCGAGGCCTGGGAAGGAGGCCCGCTGATCGTTTCCTGGCACGACGTGCAGATGGCAGGCGACGGCTACAACGTGGTCATCCACGAGTTCGCCCACAAGCTGGACATGCTGAACGGCGAGGCCGACGGCATCCCGGCGCTGCACAGC
>CAIXSK010000427.1 GCA_903922075.1 uncultured beta proteobacterium
CGAAGTGATCCTCGCCGTCGGCCACACCGACCGCATCGGTTCTGATTCCTACAACCAGAAGCTGTCCGAGAAGCGCGCCGCCGCCGTCAAGGAATACCTGGTTGCCAAGGGCATCGAAGCCAACCGCGTCTACACCGAAGGCAAGGGCGAAAAGCAGCCGGTCACCGGCAACAAGTGCAAGGGCAATGCCAAGACCAAGGCCCTGATCGACTGCCTGCAGCCGGATCGCCGCGTCGACATCGAAGTCATCGGCACCAAGTAAGCCGCCGCTGCTTCCCGAAAAGCCCCGCATTGCGGGGCTTTTTCTTTTCTCTGAGATTTCTAAGACCATGCTGAACGCCGACCAAGCCGAACTCGACAAATTTGGAGAACTTGCCCACCGCTGGTGGGACCCGAACAGCGAATTCAAGCCGCTGCACGACATCAACCCGCTGCGCCTGGACTGGATCGATGCCTGCCTCGGCCTCGCCGGCAAGCGTATCCTCGACGTCGGTTGCGGCGGCGGCCTGCTCTCCGAAGGCATGGCCGTGCGCGGCGCCGACGTGACCGGCATCGACCTGTCCGACAAGCCGCTTGGCGTGGCCAAATTGCACCTGCTGGAAAGCGGCCAGAAGGTCGATTACCGCAAGATTTCGGTCGAGCAGCTGGCCGACGAAATGCCCGGCGCCTTCGACGCGGTGACCTGCCTGGAAATGCTTGAGCACGTGCCGAATCCGTCCAGCGTCGTCACCGCCTGCGCCCGGCTGGTCAAGCCCGGCGGCCAGGTCTTCCTGTCCACGCTGAACCGCAATCCGAAGTCGTATCTGTTGGCGGTGGTCGGCGCCGAATACGTGCTCGGCATGCTGCCCAAGGGGACGCACGACTACGCCAAGTTCATCAAGCCCTCCGAACTCTCGCGCTGGGCGAAGCTCGCCAACCTGGAGCCGGATGAAATCGTCGGCATGAGCTACAACCCGCTGACCCAGAAATATTCGCTGGGCCGGGACAGCAGCGTCAATTACCTGATGCGCGCGACGCGTGTTTGACGCCGGTGTTTGACGCCGTTCTCTTCGACCTCGACGGCACGTTGGCCGACACCGCGCCCGATCTGGGCTGGGCGGCCAATGCGCTGCGCGAGGCCGAAGGCCTGGCGCCGCTGCCGCTGGTCACGTTGCGCCCCTACACCTCGCAAGGCGTGCGCGGCCTGCTCCGCATCGCCTTCGACATCGCCCCCGGCGACGCCGGGTACGACCAACTTGCCCAGCGCTTCCTGGCGCTCTACGCCGACCGCCTGTGCGTCGACACCGTGCTCTTCGACGGCATCGCCGAACTGCTCGACCAGCTCGAAGCCCTCGGCCTGACCTGGGGTATCGTCACCAACAAGCGCATGCGTTTCACCGACCCGCTGGTCGCCCGGCTCGGCCTGACGCCGCGCACCCCCTGCGTGGTCAGCGGCGACACCACGGCCGAAGCCAAGCCCTCCCCGCTACCGGTGCTGCACGCCTGCCGACTGCTCAACTGCCGTCCGGAACGCACCCTCTATGTCGGCGACGACCGGCGGGACATCGTGGCCGGCAATGCGGCCGGCTGCCGGACCGTGGCGGCGGCTTACGGCTATCTCGGGGATAGCGGTCCAGCGCTGGCCTGGGGCGCCGAATGGATCATCGACCGGCCAGCCGACCTGCTGGCTTGCGTCCGGTCGCATCTTCGCCGCTAAACAGCTGTGGCGACAGGGTTTTCGGCCAAATGCTACGGTCGGCCCGAAATTTTGCCCAAAATTGAAATTTCCCTGACGGCGCCTGCGGTCACATCC
>CAIXSK010000428.1 GCA_903922075.1 uncultured beta proteobacterium
CCCTTGGCAAAGCTCTCGATGGTTTCGAGCGCTAGGTAGGGATGGACTGCCTCGGCGCCGTAGCCGCCGAGCAGCGCGAAGTGGTGCACTTCACGCGCCGAGCCGGTCTCGACAACCAGGCCGGCGCTGGTGCGCAGACCCGTCTTGACCAGAGGCTGGTGGATTGCCGAAGTAGCGAGCAGCGCCGGACTGGCGACATGCTCGGCATCGAGCTTGCGATCGGAGACGATCAGGATATTGGCGCCGGAACGAACCGCGTCTTCGGCATCGGCCGCCAGCGAAGCCAGACGGGCCTCGATGCCGTCCTTACCCCAGGTCACCGGGTAGCAGATATCCAGTTCGAAGGAGCGGAACTTGTTCGAGGTGTATTTCCCGATGTTGCGCAGCTTCTCGATGTCGGCGCAGGACAGCACCGGCTGCGACACTTCCAGACGGATTGGCGGGTTGATGTCGTTGGTGTTCAGCAGGTTCGGCTTCGGCCCGATGAAGGAGACCAGCGACATGACCAGTTCTTCGCGGATCGGGTCGATCGGCGGATTGGTCACCTGGGCGAATAACTGCTTGAAGTAGGCGTACAGCGTCTTGTTCTTGCTCGACAGGACCGGCAGCGCCGAATCGGTACCCATGGAACCGGTGGCTTCTTCGCCGTTCTGCACCATCGGTTCGAGAATGACCTTGACGTCTTCCTGGGTGTAGCCGAAGGCCTGCTGACGGTCGAGCAGGGAGGCCGAGGAAGCGGCGCATTTTTCCTGCGATGCCGGCACTTCGTCGAGCTTGATGCGGATCTTCTCGATCCACTCGCGGTAGGGCTTGGCGTTGGCCAGGGAGTTCTTCAGCTCCTGGTCGTCGATGATGCGGCCTTGTTCCATGTCGATCAGGAACATCTTGCCCGGTTGCAGGCGCCACTTCTTGACGATCTTCTTTTCCGGAATCGGCAGCACGCCGGATTCGGAGGCCATGACGACGAGATCGTCGTCGGTGACCAGGTAACGGGCCGGACGCAGGCCGTTACGGTCGAGCGTCGCGCCGATCTGGCGGCCGTCGGTGAAGGCCACGGCGGCGGGGCCGTCCCACGGCTCCATCATCGCGGCATGGTATTCGTAGAAGGCGCGGCGATTTTCGTCCATTGTCGCGTGTTTTTCCCAGGCTTCCGGGATCATCAGCATGACGGCCTGAGCCAGCGAGTAGCCGCCGCCCATGACCAACAGTTCGAGCGCGTTGTCAAAGGAGGCCGAGTCGGACTGACCGGGGTAATGCAGCGGCCAGACCTTCTTCAGATCGTCGCCGAGGATCGGTGAGGAAATCGCCTGTTCGCGGGCCTTGAACCAGTTGACGTTGCCGCGCACAGTGTTGATTTCGCCGTTGTGGGCGATGTAGCGGAACGGGTGAGCCAGATCCCAGGTCGGGAAGGTGTTGGTCGAGAAACGCTGGTGCACCAGGGCGAGCGCGGAAACGGTGCGCTTATCCTGAAGGTCGAGGTAATAGACCCCAACCTGGTCGGCGAGCAACAAGCCCTTGTAGTTGACGGTACGCGCCGAGAAGGACGGCACGTAGAACTCCTGGCCGTGCTTGAGCTTCAGCGATTTGATGGCGTTGGCGGCACGACGGCGGATGATGTACAGCTTGCGCTCGAGCGCATCGGTGACGAATACATCCGGACCGCGACCGACGAAAATCTGGCGGATCACCGGCTCTTTGGCCCGCACGGTCGGCGACATCGGCATGTCGGCATTGACCGGAACATCGCGCCAGCCCAGGATGACCTGGCCTTCGGCAGTAACCGAGCGCTCGATTTCTTCGATACAGGCGTGGCGGGAAGCGGCTTCCTGCGGCAGGAACACCATGCCTACACCGTACTCGCCGGACGGCGGCAACTCGACGCCCTGCTTGGCCATTTCCTCGCGATAGAACTGGTCCGGTATCTGGATCAGGATACCAGCACCGTCGCCTTGCAAGGGGTCGGCACCCACGGCACCGCGGTGATCGAGATTTTTCAGGATCAACAAACCCTGCTCGACGATGCTGTGACTTTTCTGGCCCTTGAAGTGGGCAACAAAGCCCACGCCGCAAGCGTCGTGCTCGTTAGCGGGGTCGTACAAACCCTGCTGCTCAGGTACTGCCGGTTCCATCACACGCGTTCCTTCAAATAACTTGGCCGGTGAATACAGGCCAATGATGAAAAAAGCCGAGCGTCATATTTTCCGCTGCGGCCTGTACGAAAATTAGAGGCAACCATCAAATATACTGGTAAACCCCTGTCAATTCAAGATGCTGCAACGCACCAAACCCGCCCAATGGCGTTCGGGTTTTCCCCGCTTAGGTGCATCTGGCCTCGATGGCAGCAGCAATCTGTGCCGTCGAGGCCACCTCGGAAACCACTGCCTTGCCTATTCCACGCAGTAGCACCAGACGCAATTTCCCGTCCTGCACTTTTTTGTCGTGGCTCATCAATTCAAGGTATCGATCGACACCCAGTACCGGACTGACGATCGGCAAGCCCGCACGAAGGAAGATTCTTTCAATTCGCACAACATCCCCGGCATCAATCCAGCCCATACGGCACGACAATTCGGCAGCAATTAGCGTGCCGGCAGCGACTGCTTCGCCATGAAGCCATTCGCCATACCCCATACCAGTCTCGATCGCATGGCCAAAGGTATGGCCGAGATTGAGCAGGGCTCGTTCACCACTTTCGCGCTCGTCTGCGGCGACCACTTCCGCCTTGTTGGTACATGATCGTTGCACGGCATAGGCCAGCGCTTCCTTGTCCCTGGCCAGCAATTTTTCCATGTTGGCATCGAGCCAATCGTGAAACTCGGGATCGCGTATCAGTCCGTATTTGATGACTTCAGCCAATCCCGCTTTCAGTTCGCGATCCGGCAGGGTATCCAGCGTCGATATGTCTGCCAGCACCAATTTGGGTTGGTAGAAGGCGCCAATCATGTTCTTGCCCAGAGGATGATTGATGGCGGTTTTGCCCCCCACGGAGGAATCCACTTGGGAAAGCAAGGTCGTCGGCACCTGGATAAAGGGCATGCCGCGCTGGTAACAGGCTGCGGCGAAGCCGCCCATGTCACCGATCACCCCCCCGCCCAGGGCAATGAGCGTGGTATTCCGCTCGCACTTGGCGCCGAGCAGTGCGTCAAAAATGAGATTCAACGTTTCCCAGGTCTTGTACTGCTCGCCATCCGGCAGAATTACCGGGAGAATCGAAATTCCGGCTTTTTCCAGGGCCGACCGTAGCATTTCGAGATAAAGCGGCGCCACCGTCGTATTGGTCACCACCACGGCTTTTTTCTGCTTGATATGGGGCAATATCAAATCAACTTGGGAGAGGATTCCACAGCCAATATGAATAGGATAGGAACGCTCAGCCAGGAGCACGTTGAGTGTTTTGATCATTGCTTGCATAGGCGGGTGAATTCTCTCAGTAGGTGCTGGACAATGCCTGATGCGACCAGATGCGAACCATCGACAACGATGTGCGCAATCTCGCGATATAGAGGATCGCGCGCGGCATAGAGCTCCTCCAATCTGGCCATGGGATCCGGCACATTGAGCAACGGCCGGTTCCGATCATGACGGGTACGCTCATATAGCAGCACGGGCGGTACATCAAGATAGACGACCCAGCCCGTCTCATGCAGGCGCCGACGATTATCGGGATTGATCACGACACCACCGCCAGTAGCAAGCACGATGTCATTGGCCTCGGTAACCTCGAATATCGTCTGCGCTTCACGGCGACGGAAACCCTCTTCGCCCTCGATCTCGAAAATGGTCGGGATAGGCACGCCTGTCCGCGCCACAATCTCGTGATCCGAATCCAGAAATGATCGACCAAGACGCCTGGCAAGCTGACGCCCGACAGTCGTTTTCCCAGCCCCCATCAGTCCGACGAGATAAATATTTCGACAATTTTCCACGGACGAATTTTAGCCGAGTCTGGATGCGGGGCAAAAAAATGGGGCCGGCATCGCCGGCCCCATTCGTGAAAGCAACAAACGCTCAATCAAAACGCATCTTGTCCGACATCAAGCGCGGCGTTATGAATATCAGGAGTTCGCGACGGTCAACTGCTTCGCTCTTTGTCTTAAACAGCCAACCCAAGACTGGGATGTCGCCCAAGAATGGGATCTTGCTGACCGTATCACTGTTCTTGGTAACAAATACCCCACCGATTACGACCGTACCACCATTCTCGACCACAACGCTGGTCTCAACAATTGAACTCTTGATAGGTGGATTTCTGAAGCCGCCAACCTCAATCGCCCGCTCCCAATCCGGCTCCTCTTTTTTCACAATCAAATTCATTCTGACCGTACCTTCGGGTGTGATCTGAGGCGTAGCCTCCAGCGACAACTTCGCCGGTTTGAAGTTTACGGTATAGGTAGGGGCTCCGCCCGAGCCTGACTGAATTGTGACATAGGGAATCTCGGTACCGTCTTCAATTTTTGCCTTGACGTTGTTAGCCGTAATCACACGCGGACTGGAAATGATTTTGCCAACTCCATCCTTTTCCAAAGCGGTCAATTCAAGCTGCAAAATCCGGGATACCGACGCGTTAAAGAGGGAAAGCGCCAATGTACCTCCGCTAGTGGCCGTCGTCGGGAGGTTCACTCCTAGCATGGGGTTTTGAATCAACGTTGCCGGCGTGGTTGTCGTTGACCCTGAAGTGGTGGTGGTTACTGCCGGCGTCATTTTTCCGCCTGCCAAATAGACACCGCTTCCACCCAACTGAGAAGCCTGAGAATTTATGAATCCAAGCTTCACGCCAAGATCCCGATTGAAAGAATCGTTCGCTTCGACAACTCTGGCCTCAATTAGCACCTGGCGCGCCCCGATATCGATCGCTGCAATAAAGGAACGAATTTCTTCAAGCTTGGATGGAATATCGTTGACAAACAGAATGTTTGACATCGGATCGGCAACTGCACTACCTCGCTTGCTCAGGATACGCTGCGCCGCAACGTTGGCACCACCAGCCGCAGGAACAGGTGCCGGGGTCCCGGTAGCTCCGACTGGAGGAAGACCAGCCAGCAAACGAGCAACATCCGCCGCTTTTTGATAGTTCATATGGAACTGCTCCAGCTTTAGCGGCTCCAGCTCACTGATCTGCTGTTTCGATTCAAACTCCAGCTTTTCCCGAGTTGCAATTTCATCCCGCGGGGCAATCATGATGATATTGCCCTTTTTGCGCATATCCAGGCCTTTTTGCTGGAAGATGATGTCAATGACCTGATCAGCCGGTACATCTTTCAGAACCAGCGTCGTCGTCCCGGTCACTGTTTCGCTGATCACGGCGTTCAGCCCCAATTCCTCAGCCATCAGACGCAGCAGCGCACGCACGTCACCGTTCTGATAATTGATGCTGACGCGGGGCCCCTGGTAACCCACCTTGGATCCCTGCACCAGCTTGTTGGGATCCTCAATTACCCGCTTCACCTCAACAATAAACTGGTTGTCGCTCTGGTAGGCGTTGTGCTCCCACAAACCTTTGGGCGAGATCACCATCCGGACATTGTCGCCGAACGCTTTGGTCTCGACTGTCGTTACGGGCGTTGCAAAATCGGTAACATCAAGCTTTCGACGCAGACGGTCCGGCACGGTTGTTTTCATAAAATCGACAATCAGGTTGGCCCCCTGCTGCCGGATATCAATGCCCGTTCCGCTATCGCTCAGATCAACAACGATGCGCCCTTCCCCATCTTTACCACGACGGAATACAACATCATTGACGGCATGCCTGGAACCCACCAAGCTCTCCTCGGCAAACCGGGTCGTATGCTGCGCAGCCGAATCAGCCAGACGCTCGATCGGAGAAAGCGTAATGTAGAGGGCATTGCCATCCAGGCGCGTCTTGTAATTCATGTTCCGAACAAGGTTCAACACAACACGCGTGCGATCCCCGACCTGAACTACATTCATACTACGCAGGTCGCCTTGATTGAACACTTGGCTATTCTTGCCCAAGCCATTGGCCGTCGATTGAAAATCAAGCGCAATTTTTGCTGGATTGGCGACACTGAAGCCTGGCGGAGGCGAGGTCAACGGCTCCTTCAAATCAATCCGAAGTGCAACTTCGTTCCCTTGCTGAGCAACGTTAACCGCCTCAATCGCGTTCGCAGGAATCGTCTCGGCATGCACTGAAGAGGTTGCAGCAAGGCACACCAAAGCAGCTACCAGCGCGTAGTTATAGAATCTCATTTCTTGCTTCCCTCCTTGCTCTGCAGGTAGAGCGAGCTCTTGCGCTCGGCCCAATCACCAGCAGAATCCTGAATCAATTCCCGCAACTGCACTTCGGTATCGGAAATCTGCGTCACCATACCGAAATCCAGCCCGATGTAGTCGCCAACCTTGACCTGCTTGACCTTGTCTTCCACCTGAATAACGGCCATCGGTCGCTTGTTGACATTCATGTAGCCGATCATCTTCAAGGACTCAATCGGGTATTTCTCTAACAAGCTGTTGCGTACCTCCCGGGCCTCAAAATCTGGCTGGAAAGCCCCCCCCTTGCCAGCAAGCTGCTTGTACTTGGACTCCGGTTCGATCTTGTTCGGTTTGAACGGGTCAAGCGTACCTTCGACCTCGTAGGGCACCGGTTCGTAAGGTTTGACCTCCGGAAGCTTGGGGATATGCCCACGCATATCCTTAGTGTTTTCCGCCATCCATTGCTTCAAATCTTCGTGGTCGCCACCGGAGCAAGCCCCCAGGAGACCACACAGGGCGACGAGCAGTATCCGTTTCACTTCTTCGCTCCTTGCTCTGCCTTCTTCTTCTGTTCAGCCTTTTTCTGGGCTGCGACTTCCTCTTCGTCCAGATACCGGAAAGTCTTGGTCGTCGCATCCATGGACAACTGGCCGCCCTCTTTGGTCGGTGCGATTGCAATGTTGTTCAATGTAACAATTCGGGGAAGTTTGGCGATATCCGCCGCGAAGGCTCCAAAATCGTGGTAGCCCCCGTTGATTTTCACCGTAATCGGTAGCTCGGCATAGAAGTCCTTGATTTGCTCCTGCCCCGGCTTGAACAACTCAAACTGCAACCCGCGCCCCAAGCCGGCTTGATTTACCTCGATCAGCAGGGCCTCGATTTCCGATTTGTCCGGCAATTGTTTTAACAAGGCTCCGAACGAACGGTCAATTTCTGCCAGTTGCTGGATATAGAGATCGAGATTGACCGCTTGGCGCTTTTTGTCGAGATACTGCTGCTTCAGAGTCTCCTCTTCGCGCTGCTTGGATTCCAGTTCCGACAGTTGGTCGCTCCAGACGAACCACCATCCGGCCGCAAGAATGGCGACAAACAATCCGACCAGGACCGTAACCTTGGGAACCAATGGCCACGCACCTGGATCGTTCGGATTCATGAAGCGGAAATCGTCCGCAACCGATTGGAAATCGATCTTGGGCATGGTGAGGGTCTTGGCGCTCACTTTTTCTCCTTCCCGTCTTCCGGCTTGACGCGAGTCAGGACGAAGTTCATGCCGAATTCGTTGATCCGGCGACCATTCTGGACAACCGCCTTACTCTCGATCAACTGCGGTTGTTCGAGCCAGGGAGAGGCTTCCAGGTTACGCATCAGCGCTGAGATTCGGGCATTGGATTGAGCGTGACCGGTAATATTGATCTTCAAGCCATCCTGCTTCAATGATTTGAGATATATGCCCTCTGGAACCTGTTTGACGAGTTCGCTGAGGAGATACACGGTCTCACCTCGATCACGCTGCAGATTTTCGATCACCTGTTTACGTGACAGCAAGGCCTGGGTCTGTTCCTTCAGGCGCTTGATCTGGTCCAACTGCTTGTCGAGTACAGCAATTTCACCCTTGAGAAACTTGTTCGCGCCATCCTGGCTGCTGATTGCCGAACCGATCAGGGTATAGACGGCAAATACGATCAACGCACCCAAGGTCGCGATTAACCCGGCCAAGACAAAAAACTGCTCTCGCCGAGCCTTTTTCGCCTCTTCACGATGGGGAAGGAGGTTAATTCGAATCATGATGGGTCGAACCTCCGCAAAGCCAGTCCGCAGGCAACCATCAACGAAGATGCATCAGCCAACAGGCTTTTCGCCCGGACGCGGTCGGACAGCACCATATTGGCAAACGGGTTGGCAATCAACGTATTGACTTGTGTGCGGGTCGCCACAACTTCATCGATCCCCGGAATCACTGCACAGCCACCAGCCAGTACGATGTGGTCCACCTGGTTGTATTGGGTCGAGGTGAAGAAGAACTGCAGGGCACGAGATACTTCCAGCGCCAGATTCTCCATGAACGGATTCAGCAACTCGACTTCGTAACCCTCTGGCAAATTACCGGCCCGCTTGGCAGCCTCAGCATCCTCAAAGCTCATGCCATAGTGCCGCGCGATATCCTGGGTCAGCTGTCCGCCACCAAACGCCTGCTCACGCGCGTAAACCTGCAGGCCGTTGCGCAGCACCGTCAGGTTCATCACGTTGGCACCGGCATCGATCAGCGCGACGACCTGATTCTTTCCAGACTCAGGCAACTGCCTCTCGATCAATTCGAAAGCGGCCAGCGAGGCGAAGGATTCGACATCGACAACTAGCGCCTTGAGACCGGCCGCATCGGCAACCGCGACGCGGTCCTCGACCCGTTCTTTCTTAGAAGCCGCGATCAGAACTTCAAGCTCATCGGGCACAGCAGGAGC
This sequence comes from uncultured beta proteobacterium, assembly GCA_903922075.1. Lineage (GTDB taxonomy): Bacteria > Pseudomonadota > Gammaproteobacteria > Burkholderiales > Rhodocyclaceae > Azonexus. The sequence goes on from CAIXSK010000428.1 coordinate 8,670, forward strand.
CGGACCGATCACCTGGTAATCGAGATTCACTTCATCGATCGCGAATGGAATGTACTGATTGGCCTCGGTCTCGACCTGCAACTCGAGTTCTTCATCCCGCAAACCGGCCGGAACAATGATCTTCTTCGTAATGACCGCAGAACCGGGAAGAGCCATGGCGACACTGCGCGTAGACGTTCCCATGCGCTTCCAGGCACGCTTGACGCAGTCGACCACCCCATCCAAGTTGGCGATATTGCCGTCGGACACCGCATCTTTGGGCAACACCTCAATGGTGTAGCGCTCAACGCGATAGCCGTCCTTCCCGTTGGCGGTCAGCTCGACCATCTTGACGGCGGACGAACTGATGTCCAAACCGAACAAGGAACGCGCCTTGGGATTTAACAACGCTGAGATATCGAAGCCCACCAGACCCCCAAAAAGTCCTTACGGATTACGAAGTTACAAAAATAACCAATAATTCACTTCAGATGCTAACAACAAGCTCTAGCCGTGTAAAGCATTTTTACGGGCGCAATTTTGCAAAGCGTATAATCCGTGCAACGCCCTTTTTGCTCTTGATATTCACGTGCTTTCACTCCCTCCGGCGCTACGCCTGATACTTTACCCTGTCATATTCCTGTTCGGTCTAGTTGCCATGGGCGTTGCCATGGCACTGATCGTACTGGTGCTGACTTATCCAAACCTGCCATCGCTTGAGGTGCTGACCGACTATCGGCCGAAAATTCCATTGCGGGTATATACGGCAGACGGATTCCTGATCGGTGAATTTGGCGAGGAGCGTCGCGCCGTCGTCGCTATCGGCGACGTTCCCCCGGTGATGAAGCAGGCGATTCTGGCGGCTGAGGACGATCGCTTTTATCAGCACGGAGGTATCGACTACACCGGTATCGTCCGCGCCGCCGGAGCCAACCTGCTCGGCGGCGGCAAGCGGCAAGGCGCCTCGACGATCACCCAGCAGGTTGCCCGCAATTTCTTCCTGACCGGCGAAAAGACGTACACGCGCAAGCTGTACGAGGCGCTGCTCTCGTTCAAGATCGAAAAGAACCTGACCAAGGACCAGATTTTCGAGCTCTATATCAACCAGATATTTCTTGGCCAGCGCGCTTACGGTTTCGCTGCCGCCGCCCAGATCTATTTCGGCAAGCCGCTGAAGGATATTTCAATTGCCGAGGCGGCGATGTTAGCCGGCCTGCCCAAGGCACCATCGGCCTACAACCCGGTAGTCAATCCGAATCGCGCCAGACTCCGACAACACTACGTGCTGCGCCGGATGCACGAGCTGGGCTACATATCTGACACTCAGCATGCCGCAGCGCTCAAGGAGCCGCTGATCGTCAAGCGTGAACTGTCCGGCTATGCCGTCCATGCCGAGCATGCTGCCGAAATGGCCCGCCAGATAGCGGCCGAGCGCTTCCCGGAAGATGTCTATTCTCGCGGCATGAAGATCTATACGACCTTGATCAAGGCCGAGCAGGAGGCTGCCTATAACAGCCTGCGCAAGGGGGTCATGGATTACGACCGGCGACATGGCTATCGCGGCGCCGAATCCTATCTGGACATGAAGGAAATCAAGACGGATCAGGATGAGGCTATCGACGAGGCCTTGCAGGACATCCCCGATGCCGGCGACCTGATCCCCGCTCTGGTCCTGGCCGCTGACGCCAAACAGATCAAAGCCTATCGCAAGGGCGGAGAAGTCGTCACGCTGACCAGCGACGCCATGAAATTCGCCGTCAAGATGCTCGACGACAAGGCGCCGCCCAACAAACGTTTGCGGCGTAGCGCGATCATCCGCCTGCAGAAGGACGACAAGGGCAACTGGCAGATCAGCCAGCTGCCGGAAGTGGAGTCGGCTTTCGTTGCGGTTGACCCGAAGGATGGCGCCATTCGCGCGCTGGTCGGCGGCTTTGATTTCAATCGCAACAAGTTCAACCATGTTACCCAGGCCTGGCGTCAGCCTGGCTCCAGCTTCAAGCCCTTCATCTATTCGGCCTCGCTGGAAAAGGGCTACAGCCCGGGCAGCGTGCTCGCCGACGAGCCAATCGTCATCCCGGCCAGCCAGACGGGTTCCCAGTCCTGGGAACCGCACAACTACGACGGCAAGTACGAAGGTCCGATGCCGATGCGGACGGCACTGGCCAAGTCGAAGAACATGGTGTCGATCCGCATCCTGCAATCGATAGGCACGCAGTATGCCCAGGACTACGCCGGACGCTTCGGCTTCGATCCGGAAAAGCACCCCCCCTACCTGACCATGGCGCTCGGTGCCGGTTCGGTCACGCCGTGGCAGATGGTGACCGGCTACGCCGTATTCGCCAATGGCGGCTACAAGATCAACCCCTTCATCGTTCGCGAGATCCGTGGCGAAGGTAATCAGGTATTGGCATTGTCGGCGCAGACCGAGGCTGGCGACGAAAGCATCCGCGCCATCGACCCGCGCAATGCCTTCATGATGGACATGATGCTACGCGACGTCACCATCTACGGCACCGCCGCCAAGGCCTCGGCCATCCTCAAGCGCCACGATCTGGCCGGCAAGACGGGGACAACGAACGAATATGTCGACGCCTGGTTCTGTGGCTACCAGATCACCGTCGCCGGTTGTGCCTGGATCGGTTTCGACCAGCCGAAGAAACTGGGCGACAAGGAAACCGGGGGCGCCGCCGCGCTGCCGATCTGGATCGGCTACATGAACCGCGCGCTGAAGGATGTGCCGGTACAGGTGCCGCAGGCGCCCGAAGGTCTGGTCGCCGTGGGCGAAGGCAGGGAGCGGAGCTACATCTACACCGAGAACGTCAAGGAAACGCCGGCCGAAGGCGAGGGGCAAGACGCTGCCCCCTTGCCCAAGCCAGACCTCAACCTGCCGCCCAGCGACTGATCAGCGCAGATTGACGGGCTCGCCGGCCTGCTGGCTGGCGAGCGCCGACAGCTTTTCCATCAGCTCGGCGTTGTCGCGGGTATCGCGCCAGGCGGCGCCATCCCAGCGAAAATGGAAGCCGCCGGCCCGGGCCGCGACCCAGATTTCCCTGGCGACGGCGTGGCGGTTGACGATGATCTTGCTGCCGTCGGCAAACTCGATTTCCAGGACGCCGCCCGCCGCCAGCTCGAAGTCGAGATCGGCCTCGCAAGCTTCCAGAGCCGTGTCGATCCGGGCCAATGCCTGCCCGGCCAGGGTGTTGAATTCGCTGTCTTCCATCGTGTGCTACCATCCCGCTCTTCGCCGACCGCGCCCCGAACATGTCCAGAATCGCCGTCCTGATGATCATCCTTGGCCTTGCCGCCTGTGGCATGAAAGGCTCACTCGAACGGCCGTCCGGCCCGGCGCCGGAACCGCTGCTGGGCAGCGGCAAATCGACCGCCAAGGATGTTAGCACGACCACTCACCGCCAAGCCCAATGACCGCATTTACCCTGAAGAACTGCGTCCTGCACGCCGAATCCGTCGCCCTGCCCGTCATCGCCGACCAGTTCGGCACGCCGGCTTATATTTACTCCCGCGCCGCACTGGAAGCCGCGCTGCGCGAATTTCATGACGTCCTTGGCGGCCATGCCGCCGGCAAAGGCGCGCTGGTCTGCTACGCCGTCAAGGCCAATTCCAATCTCGCCATCCTGAACGTCTTCGCCCGCTTGGGCGCCGGTTTCGACATCGTTTCCGGCGGCGAACTGCAGCGCGTGCTGGCCGCCGGCGCCGATCCAAAGAAGGTTGTTTTCTCCGGCGTCGGCAAGACGGCCGAAGAAATGAAGCTGGCGCTCGACGTCGGCATCTTCTGCTTCAACATCGAATCCGCCCCCGAACTCGAGCGCCTGAACGAAGTGGCCGGCCAGTGCGGCAAAAAAGCGCCGATCAGCCTGCGCGTCAATCCGAACGTCGATCCGAAGACGCACCCCTACATTTCCACCGGCCTCAAGGGCGCCAAGTTCGGCGTCGCCTACGACCAAGCGCTGGATCTCTATCGCCGTGCCGCCGCGCTGCCGAATATTGAAGTCGCCGGCATCGACTGCCACATCGGTTCGCAACTGCTCGATCCCTCGCCCTTCGTCGAAGCGCTCGACCGTATCCTCGCCCTCGTCGACCAGATGGCGGCCGAGGGCATCAAGATTCACCACCTCGACCTCGGTGGCGGCCTCGGCATCAAGTACAACGCCGAGCAGGTGCAGCCGACCGTCGCCTCCTACCTGACGCCCTTGCTCGACAAACTGGCCGGCCGCGGTCTGCAGGTCGTCCTCGAACCGGGCCGCCGGCTGGTCGGCAATGCCGGCCTGCTGCTGACCCGCATCGAGTACCTGAAGCAGGGCGAGGCCAAGAATTTCGCCATCATCGATGCCGCGATGAACGACCTGATGCGTCCGGCGCTCTACGAAGCCTGGCACGACATCCTGCCGGTCGTGCCGCGCAGCGGCGAAGCCCATGCCTACGATGTCGTCGGCCCGGTCTGCGAAACCGGTGACTTCCTCGGCCAGGACCGGCCGCTGGCGGTCGAAGCGGGCGACCTGCTGGCCGTCATGTCGGCCGGCGCCTACGGCATGGCGATGGCCTCCAACTACAACACCCGGCCGCGCGCCGTCGAAGTGATGGTCGATGGCGACCAGATCCACGTCATTCGCCAGCGCGAGACGGTCGAGCACCTTTACGCCGGCGAATCCATCCTTCCGCAGTGAGCCTGCGCGTCGACAAATGGCTGTGGGCGGCGCGTTTCTTCAAGACGCGCTCGCTGGCCAGCGACGCGGTGGCCGGCGGCAAGGTCAAGATCAATGGCGCCGCGACCAAGCCGGCGCGCGAGATCAAGGTCGGTGACAACCTGGACATCGCCAACGGCGAAACGCGCTGGGTGGTAACCGTCCAGGCCCTGTCCGACAAGCGCGGCCCGGCGCCGGAAGCCCGGCTGCTCTACGAAGAAACGCCGGAGAGTATCGCCGCCCGCGAAGCCGCACGGGACAGCCGGAAGTTCGTCCAGGACCCGGCGGCCGACATCCACGGCCGGCCAACCAAGCGCGACCGGCGGCAAATCGACCGTTACGGCCGCTAAAACGCAAATGCTACGGTCGGCGGCAAAAAACGGCCAAAATCACAAAACGTAAGCCAGCGCCAGCGGCAGAAAAATCAGCGCCGCCAGGTTGCCGATCAGCACGATCGAGGCGACGCGCTGCGGCTCCTGCTTGTAGCGCTCGGCGAACAGGAAATTGAGCACGGCCGGCGGCAGCGCGCCGAACACGAACAGCATTGCCGCATCGCGTCCCTGCAGGCCGAGCAACTGGATCACGCCGGCCGCGATCAGCATGCCGGCCAGCGGCCGCAGCACGGCGCTGCCGACCGCCACCTTCCACTCGCCGAAGGACACGTCGGTCATCCGCACGCCGAGCGAGAAGAGCAGCAGCGGCACCGAAACGTCGCCGAGCATCTTGATGGCAATGACCAAAGGCGTCCAGATCGGAATCTTCAGCACGGCGACGGCCAGCCCGGCAATCGCGGCGAAAACCACCGGGATGCGCCACAGCGTCAGCAGGCGCGTCGTTGGGTCGAGCAGGCGGGCGCCGAAGGAGAAATGCAGCGTGTTTTCGACCATGAACAGGATCACCGCCGCCGGCAGGGCGCTCTCGCCCCAGGCCAGCACGGCCAGCGGCAGGCCGATGTTGCCGGAATTGTTGAAGAGCATCGGCGGCACCAGCGTCTTCGGCTGGATGCCGACCAGCTTGGCCAACGGCCAGGCGAGCAGGCCGCAGGCGGCAAG
>CAIXSK010000429.1 GCA_903922075.1 uncultured beta proteobacterium
CCAGCCGACCTGCTGGCTTGCGTCCGGTCGCATCTTCGCCGCTAAACAGCTGTGGCGACAGGGTTTTCGGCCAAATGCTACGGTCGGCCCGAAATTTTGCCCAAAATTGAAATTTCCCTGACGGCGCCTGCGGTCACATCCGGCGAGCGGTCAGCAGCAGGTTGCGCGGCGTCAGCTGGCGGTCGCAGAAGGTGCTGAGACTGGGCTCGTAGCCACGTTCGCCCAGGTAGTCGGCCAGGTCGAGGACAAGCCAGAGTTCGAGGGCGCGGCGGAAGGCATGGCGCGGGATGGACAGGCGCAGGACTTCCCGCAGACGTTGCCAGCCAGCGGCTTCGATGGCGTCCAGATGACGTTGATCGGGCGCCGGCAAGCCTTCGCGGACAGCCATGTTGGCCAGAAAATCGGCGAAGCTGCCGCGCAGCCACGGCGCCGGGACTGGCTTGAAGGTCTTGTAGGCCACGCCACCGACCTGTTCGCGCCAGGCGGTGAAGGCCAGCTTCCAGGCGATGCCGTGGTCGCGCTGGCGGGTCAGGCGCGGTGATGCGGTAACCGTTTCGGTGACCGCGAGGCGGGTGTCGTCGCGGCTCAGTTGCAGTTGGCCACCGGCGCTCAGCGGCTGGTAGTGGGTGTTGACGCCGCGGTAGTAGCAGCAGGGCGCGACATCAAAGCGGGCGACGCCGGCCCCGGCACCGTGTTCGACCAGCCGGCGGTGCAGGTTGCCGCAAGCGTGCAGCGCGACCGCCTGCTGGCCGGGGCGCGGCCAGTCGGCGACGGCCAGCGCATCGCGTTCGAGAAAGCGGTGGTCGAGGCCGATGCGGCCGGCCAGTTGCTCGCCGTCGGCGCACAGTGCAGCGTCGATTTCCAGCGTATGCACCGGCTGTTGCCAGGCCAGGCCGAGCAGCCGCCCGAGATGTCCCTTGCCGCCGCACCAGTCGATGACGCCGGCGCCGCCCGGCTGCACGGCGCTTGCAAAGGCTTCGATCTGCGCCCGTTTGCGGCCGGGGATTTCCCAGGCCCAGCGTTCGTCGGGCACGGAGGGCGGCGTATTTTCGGCGACCGGGATGTCGATCAGCGGCAGCAGGCCATCGACCTCGGGCAGGTAGGCCGCCAGCCAGCGCAGCGCGGCCGGAGCGTCGTCGTTGAGGTGGGCGGCATCGGCATCGCTCAGGGCGAGCAGGGCGGCGGTCAGCGCCGGCCATTGTTCGCACCAGGCCGGCCGCGCCTCGCGGAAGGGTTGCGGGTGCCAGAGCTGGCGCCAGGCCAGCAGTGCGGTGTCGAGTTGTCGACGGTGCGCGGCCGCCCTCACCGCAGCGCGGCGCCGCGTTCGCGCCGACGGTAGCCGAGCCAGGCCGGCAGCAGGGCAGCGAGCAGCACGACGAAGCCGACGGCCAGCGGCCACAGCACCGGCGCGTTCCAGGCCTGGCGCGCCTGTGCGCGGGCGGCGGCATCGATGCGCTGGTACTTCAGCGTGTTGTTGGCGACGTCGTTCGGCTTGCGGTTGCTCAGCCAGCGGTGGCTCAGCGTGTAGCTCTTGGGATGCAGGCCGAAGACCCAGGGCGCGTCGTGGTGCAGGATGGCGTTCATCCGGCGGACGATCTGCAGGCGTTCCGGCGTGTTGTCCATGTTCTTCATTTTCCCGAACAGCGCGTCGAATTCCGGGTTGGCGTAGTTGGCGGCGTTCTCGCCGCCGTGCGGCACCTTGGCTTCGTGACCGTCGAGCAGGAAAAAGAAGTTTTCCGGGTCCGGGTAGTCGGCGTTCCAGCCGAAGTAGAAGAGCTGGACATTGCCCTTGCGCACCTTGTCCTGGAAGCGGTTGAAGTCGGTGGAACGGACGACCAGTTGCACGTCGATCTTGGCGAACTGGCGGGTCAGCCAGTCGAGACGGGATTTCTCACCCATGCCGCCGCCGGTGGTGTCGAGATTGACGACCAGCGGCTCGCCGGTCTTGGTGTCGCGGCCGTTCGGGTAGCCGGCTTCCAGCATCAGTTTTTTGGCGACCTCGACCGGCTTGCGTCTGGGCTTGCCGTCGACCCAGTCGTAGACCGTCGTGTTCAGACCACCCTCGCCCGCCTCGTAGCCGAAGATGCCCGGCGGCAGCGGGCTTTGCGCGGCTATGCCACGGCCGTTCTGGAAGATGGAGATGAATTCCTCCTGGTCGATGGCGATCGAAATCGCCTGGCGCAGCTTGGTCGCCCGCTCGGCGAGGCCGCCGACCACCGGATCCTGCATGTTGAAACCCATGTAGAAAATCGAGGACTTGACCGAGGTCAGCAGGCGGATGCCCTTCTCCTGCATTTCGTCGGTCAATGCCACGTCGCCGCCGACATTGACGCGCACGGCCTGGTCGAAGCTGTCGGAGGAAATCCCAGAGGCATCGTAGTAGCCCTGCAGGAACTTGTTCCAGTAAGGAATCGCCTCCTTCTCGCGGGTGAACACGGCCTGGTCGAGCAGCGGCAACGCCTTGCCGCAATCAGCCAGCAGGCCGGCCTCGCGGTCGCCCGGCTCGCCCTCGCAGGGGTAGGCTTCGCCGCGGAAATTGGGGTTGCGCGAGAGCACCATGCGGCGGTTCGGGTCGTTCTCGGTCAGCATGAACGGTCCGGTGCCGACCGGCCACCAGTCGAGCGTCAGGTTCTTCTCGGCCATGCCGGGCCGGGCGTAGAAACGGTCGACTTCGCGCGGCACCGGCGCGAAGAAGGGCATGGCCAGCCAGTAGGCGAACTGCGGATACTTGCCCTTGATGCGGATGCGCCAGGTCAGCGCATCGACCTTCTCGACCCCGGCCAGCGGATAGGCGTCGAGATCGAGCCAGCCGTCCTTGGGCAAGTCCTTCGCTGCCTTGCCGAGCGCCGCGCCGAGCTCCTTCAGGCCGACGATCTTGTCGGCCATCATGCCGAAGATCGGCGAATGCAACTTGGGATGGGCGAGGCGCTTGATCTGGTAGATGTAGTCGTCGGCCGTCAGCTCGCGGCTGCCGGTGTGTGGAAAGTCGGCAATCGAGCGCGCCCGGGCAATTTCGATTTTGGCCAAATTTTCGGGCTGACCGTAGGATTCCGGCGCAAACGCCGGGTGCGGCTGGAAACGGATGCCGGGCTTGAGTTTCAGCTCATAGACGCTCTCGGCAATGCGCTCGGCCGGCGCATCCTGCGGCAATTCGCGGCCGCCGGCATCGTAGAAGCGGGGAACCGGCACCTGCTCGACAGTCAGCGGAATCAGCTCGTACGGCCGCTTCAGGTAGTGATACTGCAAGGGCGGTTCGTAGATCTGCGCCGTGAAGGTCGCCTCGTCCTCGGCATAGGACTGGGCCGGATCGAGATGCTTGGGGCGATCGGTAAAGGCCGTGTACAGGATATTTCGGCCGGCATCGACGGCCGGATAGGGATCATTCCAGACATTGCCGCAGCCAGCCACCCACAGGGCTGCCACGGCGAGCAAAGAAAGTGCGCGCATGACGGGAAGTGTAGCAGCCCTGCCGGCGCCCTGCCGATCCGGGCTAGAATGTCCGCAGAAGACCGCCATTGGAAGCTCGCCATGCCCTGCCTGACCCAGTGCTGTTCCGGCCTTGCCCTGCTCGCCCTGATCCTGTCCGGGTGCGCCCAGGCTCCGATTGCCCCCAGGCCCCCGGACCACCCCTTTGCCAACGGCCAACAGGAAGCCGCGGCAGAGGCCATCATGCTGGCCGAGCCCGGCGCCGACGAAGTGGTCATCGTCATCAACCACAATGCGGCCTTCGGCAACCACGCCGGAATTTTCGCCGGCCCCCGGCTCAGCGACCCAGCCGGCAGTTATGCCTACTTCCGCCGGGCCGAACCGGGCTGGCAACCCCGTCTGCAGGATTACGTCCGCTTCCAGAGCAGCGACGGCATGCATATCCGCGCCTATCGCTTCAGACTGCCCGCCGCCGATTTTTCCGCCGTTCTCGCCCGCCTGCCCGTGGCCGACGAGGCAAAACCGTTGTTCTGCGCCACCGCCGTCCAGAACAGCGTCGCCGGGATCGGCCCCTTCGCAGCCATTCCCCAGGCCGGCTGGACCACCCCGGCCAGACTTGCCGAGCGGCTCGACCAACTGATCACCAGCACCGCTGCCGCCGGCGCCTGCGAGCTCCCCGACGGCAGGCCGTGCTTCGCCGCTGTGGAGGCCGTTCTGCAGACACGGCTTGACCCAGCAACGGCTCATTCCTCACAATGAGCCCAACCACGATAACGAGGCACCCTTGATGCTCGATACAAAGCTCCCCGACTTCTCCCTGCCCGCGACCAGCGGCACGACCTTCAACCTGGCCGCCCAGGCCGGCCAGGTCGTGGTCATCTACTTCTATCCCAAGGACAGCACCCCCGGCTGCACCACCGAAGGCCAGAACTTCCGCGACCTGCATGCCGAATTCACGGCGGCCGGCGCCGTCATCCTCGGCGTTTCCCGCGACAGCCTGAAGTCGCACGAAAACTTCAAGGCCAAGCAGGCCTTCCCCTTCGAACTCGGCTCCGATGCCGACGAAGCCGTCTGCAACCTGTTCGCTGTCATGAAAATGAAAAACATGTATGGGAAACAGGTGCGCGGCGTCGAACGCAGCACCTTCGTCATCGACCGCAGCGGCGTCCTGCGCCGCGAATGGCGGGGCATCAAGGTGCCCGGCCATGTCCAGGAAGTCCTCGATTTCGTCAAAACCCTTTAACCTTTTCCCACCCCGACCAAAGGCCCACTCCATGCCGCGCAAGCCCGCAGCCACCAAGAAGCCCGCCGTTACCAAGATTTTCGTTCTCGACACCAACGTGCTGATGCACGACCCCAGTTGCCTGTTCCGCTTTGAGGAACACGACATCTTCATCCCGATCATGACGCTGGAGGAACTCGACAACCACAAGAAGGGCATGACCGAAATCGCCCGCAACGCCCGCCAGGCCTCGCGCATGCTGGATGAAATGCTGGCCCACGATGAAGTCGACATCGACGAAGGCATTGATCTCCACGGCCCCTCCAGCAAACTGGCCAGCGGCCGCCTCTACCTGCAGACCGAGGCGATCAGCGCCGAGCTGCCGCAAGGCCTGCCGACCTCCAAGGTCGACAACCAGATCCTGTCGGTCGTCATCCACCTGCAGAAGAAATTCCCCAAGCGTCCGGTCATCCTGGTGTCGAAAGACATCAACATGCGCATCAAGTCACGGGCGCTGAACCTGCTGGCCGAGGACTACTTCAACGACAAGGTGCTGGAGGATACCGACATCCTCTACACCGGCACCCGCGCCCTGCCCGACAATTTCTGGGACAAGCACGGCAAAGGGATGGAGTCCTGGAAAAAGGACAGCAAGACCTACTACAAGGTCACCGGTCCGCTCGGGCCGCAACTGCTGGTCAATGAATTCGTCTGGCTGGAAAGCGACGGCTTCGCGGCCATCGTCAAGGAAACCGCCGGCAAGACGGCCGTACTCGAAACACTGGTCGACTACACCCACCCGAAGAACGCCGTCTGGGGCATCACCGCCCGCAACCGCGAGCAGAACTTCGCGCTCAACCTGTTGATGAACCCGGACATCGACTTCGTCACCCTGCTCGGCCAGGCCGGTACCGGCAAGACCCTGCTGACGCTGGCCGCCGGCCTGACCCAGGTACTGGAAAGCAAGCATTTCGCCGAAATCATCATGACCCGCGTCACCGTCCCGGTCGGCGAGGACATCGGCTTCCTGCCCGGCACCGAAGAAGAAAAAATGGCTCCGTGGATGGGCGCCCTCGAAGACAACCTCGACGTGCTGACCCATTCCGACGAAGGCAACAGCGGGCCCTACGGCGGCGAATGGGGCAAGGCGGCGACCAATGACATCATCCGTTCGCGGATCAAGGTCAAGTCGATGAACTTCATGCGTGGCCGGACCTTCCTGAAGAAATACCTGATCATCGACGAAGCCCAGAACCTGACGCCGAAGCAGATGAAAACGCTGGTCACCCGTGCCGGCCCCGGCACCAAGGTTGTCTGCCTGGGCAACATCGCACAGATCGACACGCCCTACCTGACCGAAGGCAGTTCCGGCCTGACCTATGTCGTCGACCGCTTCAAGGGCTGGCCGCACTCCGGTCACATTACGTTACAACGCGGCGAACGTTCGCGTCTGGCCGACCACGCAGCCGAAGTGCTATAATCGTTGCCATCAGATCAAGGGGCCGTGTCAGCGACACGGCCTTTTCGTTTCAGCCACGGATAGTTTCCGCCGGAGGAGTCATTTGAAACGTCGCGATTTTCTAGCGTCCGTCACCGCGCTATCCCTGTTTGCCTCTGAAGCATGGGCAACCAAAAAGCAAACCAAGCCCGCTGCGGCAAAACCAGGCACTGCCAAGGCGAAGCCGCGTACCGGCACGGCCAAGCCGAGACAACGCCCAAAAGGCAAGACCAGGACTGCCCCTGCCCCGCAGCAAGCGGTCGCGCACACGGCCGACGATCCGGTCTTCGAACGTCCGCCACAAGGCACCTCCGCATCCCGGCTCCCGCCGGTCAAGGCCCCCGAACCGCCGAACGAATGGCGCACCTATGAAATCACCACGACGATCAACGTCAAGGGGCGAGGCGGATCGGCCAAACTGTGGCTACCCTTGCCGCTCAACCAGGACACCCTGTTCCAGCGCACGCTCGGCCACTCCTGGGCAGGCAACCCGGCCAGCGCAGGCATGCGCCGTCTTCCGGACGGCGACCTTGAGGTCTTTTACTGCGAATGGCCGGATAGTGCTGATGCCAAGCTGCAACTGACGACGCTGGTCACCACGGCGGACCGCCATTTCGACGTTACCAAACGCACCGTTGCCCCGGAGCGGGAAGACATCCTGCGCCGCAATCTGCAGGCCTCCCAATTGCTCCCCAATGATGGCCTCGCTTTCCAGCTTGGCGAACGCATCATCGGGCGAATCAAGGATCCGGTCGCCCAAGCCAAGGCCATCTACGACTGGGTTGTCGATAACACAACCTACGACCCGAGCTTGCCGGGTTGCGGCATTGGCGACGTTCGCCGCCAGTTGATCGAGGGGCAGTATGGTGGCCGCTCGGCCGACATCAACGGCCTGTTCGTTGCCACCTGCCGCGCCATCGGCATCCCGGCCCGCTGCGTCTACGGTCTGCGCACTGGATCGTCCCGCCTGTTCCGCAACCTGGGCCTGAGCAGCGATGACGCCACCCGCGCCCAGCATGTCCGCGCCGAATTCTACGTTCCCGGCTACGGCTGGATTCCGGTCGATCCCAGCGATGTACGACGCACCATTGCGCTGGAAGGGATTTCCGACCGGGACAGCAAACTGCTCTCGCTGAAGAAAATTCTGTTCGGCGTCTGGGAAATGAACTGGATCGCCTTCAACCTGGGCACCGACATCGTCCTGCCCGGCAAGAATACCCGGATGCCCTTCCTGCTCCTGCCGCATCTGGAGTTTTCCGGCAGCGATGCCAACAGCGCTCCCTACACCATCCGGACCCGGCAGGTCGAACTGTAAGGTCTTCGGTAACGCGCTACGCCAAAACCTCGAACTACTCGCGTGCCTCCTGATAGCCACCGCCCGCGAGGTTTTCAAAGCGAGTGTATTCGCCGATGAAGGCCATGCGGACGGTTCCGGTGGGGCCGTTACGCTGTTTGCCGATAATGACCTCGGCAATCCCCTTGTCCGGCGTATCCGGCTTGTAGTATTCCTCGCGGTACATCATCAGGATCACGTCGGCATCCTGTTCGATGGCGCCCGATTCGCGCAAGTCGGACATCATCGGCCGCTTGTCGGTACGTTCCTCGACCTTCCGTGAAAGCTGCGACAGCGCCACGATTGGCACCTGCAGTTCCTTGGCCAGGGATTTGATCGAGCGCGAGATTTCCGAGACTTCGGTGGCCCGGTTCTCACCTTGCCGATTGCCCGACATCAACTGGATGTAGTCGATGACCAGCAAACCGAGCTTGCCGCCGTACTGGCGCGCCAGGCGCCGGGCGCGGGCGCGCAGATTGGCCGGACTCAGGCCGCCGGTTTCGTCGATATAGATCGGCGCCTCATGCAGCTTACCCAGCGCAAACGAGAGTTTGGACCACTCGTCGTCACTCATTCGGCCAGTACGCAAATTCTGCGAGTTCAAGCGGCCGATCGAGGCCAGCATCCGCATGGCTAGCTGCGCGCCGCCCATTTCCATCGAAAACACGCCAACCGGCAGCCCGGTCTCGACGGCGACGTTCTCGGCAATGTTCAAGGCAAACGCCGTTTTGCCCATCGACGGGCGGCCAGCCACGATGATCAGGTCGCCCGGCTGGAAGCCGGATGTCTTCTGGTCGAGATCGACAAAGCCGGTCGGTACGCCGGTAATGTCCGAAGGGTTGTCGCGGTCGTGCAGCTCCTGGATACGTTCGACGACCTGAGTCAGCAAGGGATTGATGTGCACAAAACCTTCGTTGTGCCCGGCCCCTGCTTCGGCAATCTTGAAAATTTTCGATTCCGCTTCGTCGAGCAGAGTTTCGGCATCCCGACCTAGCGGATTCAATGCATCGGCGGCAATTTCATCGGCGGTCGCCACCAGTTGGCGCAACACCGAACGCTCGCGCACGATCTCCGCATAGCGCTTGATATTGGCTGCCGACGGGGTATTTGCCGCCAACTCGCCCAGATAGGCCAGACCACCGGTCTGATCGCCTTCTCCTGCCGCATCCAGCGCTTCGGCGACGGTCACCACATCGGCCGGTTTGGCGCGCTCCAGCAAGCTGCGTATCTGCCGGAAGATACGCCGGTGCTCGTCACGATAGAAATCAGTATCGGTGACCAGATCGCCCATCCGGTCCCAGGCCTGGTTGTCGAGCAACAAGCCGCCCAGGATCGACTGTTCGGCCTCTATCGAATGCGGCGGCACGCGCAGGTGGTCGAGCGTGGAATCGGTAATTCTGGGTTTCTGGGGACGTTGGTTCATGGAGCGAAGTTTAAAGTAAAAAGGCCTCGCTACTGCGAGGCCCTTTTGTCGTGAGACGTTGCCTGAATTACTCGGCAACAACCGCCACGGTAATATTGGCCAGCACATCGGTGTGCAGGGCCACGTCGAGCGGGAACTCGCCGATTGCCTTGAGCGGGCCTTCCGGCATGCGGATGGCAGACTTGTCGACGTCAAAACCGGCAGCCTTGAGGGCCTCGGCGACGTCGGCATTGCCCACGGAACCGAACAGACGACCGTCCATGCCGGCCTTGCGGGCGACGGAGACGGAGGTTCCGTTCATCTTCTCGGCAACGCCTTGAGCAGCAGCCAGCTTTTCAGCGGCCAGCTTTTCCAGTTCGGCGCGGCGCGTTTCGAACTCAGCCATGGCGGCCGGCGTGGCGCGCTTGGCCATGCGTTGCGGAATCAGGAAGTTACGGGCGTAGCCGTCCTTGACCTTGACCACATCGCCGAGGTTACCGAGGTTAACAACCTTTTCGAGCAGAATGATTTGCATGTTTCGTCTCCCCGAGAATTATTGATGGTTGTCGGTGTACGGCAGCAGGGCCAGGAAGCGGGCGCGCTTGATAGCGGTGCCCAGCTGACGCTGATAGCCGGCCTTGGTACCGGTCAGACGAGCCGGCATGATCTTGGCGTTTTCCTGGATGTATTCCTTCAGAACGTCCACATCCTTGTAGTCAATCTGTTCGACCTTTTCAGCCGTGAAGCGGCAGAACTTGCGACGCTTGAACAGGCCGCCACCGCGCTTCTTTTTCTTGTCGTCATCCTTCTTCTTGAAGAATCGAGCCATTTTCGTTTC
>CAIXSK010000430.1 GCA_903922075.1 uncultured beta proteobacterium
CCGGATATCGGCCCCTATCAGTATTGCCCGCTGATCGCGCCAGTCACTGATCTGGCCGATATGGCGCAGGCGCGGCTGGTTGCCGCCGATGCGCTGAAGACCGTTTTTGCTGCGCAAACCGTCGCCCCGGTGCCGGATGCGCCGCCGGTTGCCGAGGAAAAACCGGCCGTGTCGCGGCGCGGCTTTTTTCGGCGTCTGGCGGGCAAGCGCAATTGATTTCCAGCAGGTAGTATCCCCCTTACAAAAAGAACGGTGAGGAGCAAATCGGATGTGTCTGGCAATTCCTGCGCAGATCGTTGAGCTGCGCGATGGCGACAATGCGCTGGTCGACCTGGCCGGCGTCAAGAAAGAGATCTCGTTGGCTCTGGTCGACGGCGTGGCGGTCGGCGATTATGTGATCGTCCATGTCGGCTATGCGCTGAACAAGCTCGACCCCGAAGAGGCCGAAAAGACGCTGAAGCTGTTCGCCGAAATGGGCGACTTGGCCTTCGCCGACGAGAATCCGACGCTGCACTGATGAAATACATCGACGAGTTCCGCGACGGCGAGGTTGCCAAGGGCCTGGCCGAGGCCATCCGCCGCGAGGCGAACCCGGCGCGCAGCTACCATTTCATGGAATTCTGCGGCGGCCACACCCACGCCATTTCGCGCTACGGCGTTTCCGACCTGCTGCCGGCCAACGTCAAGATGATCCACGGCCCGGGCTGCCCGGTCTGTGTGCTGCCGATTGGCCGCGTCGATCAGGCGATCCGCCTGGCGCTGGAGCAGGGTGTCACGCTGTGCACCTACGGCGACTGCCTGCGCGTGCCGGCTTCCGACGGCCTGTCGCTGATGAAGGCCAAGGCGCGCGGCGGCGACATCCGGATGGTTTATTCCAGTGCCGATGCGGTGACGCTGGCCCAGAAGAACCCGGACAAGCAGGTCGTTTTCTTCGCCATCGGCTTCGAAACGACGACGCCGCCGACGGCGGTGGCGATCAAGCAGGCGGCGGCGCTCGGCCTGAAGAATTTCTCGGTACTCTGCTGCCATGTGCTGACGCCGTCGGCCATTTCCAGCATTCTCGAATCGCCGGAAGTGCGCCAGTGGGGCACCGTGCCGCTTGATGGCTTCATCGGCCCGGCGCACGTGTCGACGATCATCGGCAGCCGGCCGTATGAATTCTTTGCCGAGGAATATCGCAAGCCGGTGGTCATCGCCGGTTTCGAGCCGCTCGACGTGATGCAGGCGATCAAGATGCTGATCCGGCAGGTCAATGAAGGCCGGGCCGAGGTCGAAAACGAGTTTTCGCGGGCCGTCGACCGCGACGGCAATCTCAAGGCGCAGCAACTGGTCGCCGAGGTGTTCGAAATGCGGAAGGCTTTCGAATGGCGCGGGTTGCGTGTGCTGCCTTACTCGGCTTTGCGTATTCGCGGCCAGTTTGCCGAATTTGATGCCGAAAAGCGCTTTCCGCTGGGGTATCAGTCGGTGGCGGATCACAAGGCCTGTGAGTGCGGGGCGATCCTGCGCGGGGTCAAGCGGCCACAGGACTGCAAGATTTTCGGGACGGTGTGTACGCCGGAGAATCCGGTCGGTTCCTGCATGGTGTCTTCGGAGGGGGCTTGTGCGGCGCATTACACGTATGGGCGGTATAAGGATGTGGCCTGAGGTGCCCGTTTTGGCGCTTGATGCTTTTGTGTCTTTTCTGGACTTGGGTTTTCCGCGCTTGAGGCGCGTCTTACTTTCTTTTGCTTCGCCAAAAGAAAGTAAGCAAAGAAAAGGCGACCCTGGGTCGGCGCCCCCTTCGGGGGTTCCCTGCGCTACTCGGCTGACGCGGGGGCTGCGGAACTCGGGCTTCGCCCTCAGACAGTCCTCGCCCTTTTTCCGCGCCAGCCTGCGTTGCTCGGCGCCTCCCAAGGGGCCCGGCAAACCATCCGTGGCCGACCGCCGGCTTTTTTGATTTTGGCCTTTTTTTGGGGCCGACCGTAGCATTCCA
>CAIXSK010000431.1 GCA_903922075.1 uncultured beta proteobacterium
CGCGAAATGGAAGAATGGATTGCCGCCGGCAAGGTCAGCGTCAATGGCGTCGTCGCCACGCTCGGCCAGTCCGTTGTGCCGACCGACAAGGTCAAGATCGGCGGCCGGCTGATCAACATCCGCTTCACCGGCAGCTCGCGCCCGCCGCGCGTGCTGATGTACCACAAGCCGGAAGGCGAAATCGTCTCGCGCGACGACCCGGACGGCCGTCCCTCGGTCTTCGCGGCCCTGCCCCGCATGCGCGGCGGCCGCTGGATCAACGTCGGCCGGCTCGACTTCAACACATCCGGTCTGCTCATCTTCACCACCTCCGGTGAGCTGGCCAACAAGCTGATGCACCCGAGTTCGCAGCTCGTTCGCGAATACGCTGTGCGGGTGCTTGGCGAACTGACCATGGAAGCGCAGCAGCAGTTGCTGCACGGCGTCGAACTGGAAGACGGCCGGGCCAATTTCGGCTCCTTGCACGATGGCGGTGGCGAGGGCGCCAACCACTGGTATCGCGTCACCATCTTCGAAGGTCGCAACCGCGAGGTCCGGCGCATGTTCGAGGCGGTCGGCTGTACGGTCAGCCGCCTGATCCGCACCCGCTACGGCCCCTTCATCCTGCCGCCGCAACTCAAACGCGGCATGGCCCGGGAGTTGAAGGAGCCGGAAATCAAATTGTTGATGCGCGAGGTCGAAAGCATCGTCCCGACGCAGCGAAAAGGGCCGGAAAGCAGCTAAATCGATTTACCAGGGGGAATAAACTCGTTATAATTCACGGGTTTGTTCCCCTGCCAATTTTTGGCAGGCATCTTTTTTTCGTAAGGTGGGCGTTTCGCCCATTTTTTATTTGTGGCCATGGATTTAAATACGCTGCTTGAAACGACCGTCGTTGGTCTGGGTTATGAACTCGTTGATGTCGAACTGTCGCCGCGCGGCCGGACGATTCGCGTTTTTATTGACGCCCCCGCCAAGGAAACCGGTATCGATGTCGAAGATTGTGCCAAGGTATCCAACCAGTTGACGCGCGTCTTCGAAGTCGAGAACGTCGATTTCGACCGTCTTGAAATCTCCTCGCCGGGCCTCGATCGCGTTGTCAAGAAGGCAGCCGATTTCGAGCGTTTTGCCGGTCAGGACATTCAGATCAAACTGCGCATCCCGCACAACGGACGCCGAAATTTCCAGGGCGAACTGCTCGGCCTCAAGGACGGCAAGGTTGGCCTGCGTCTGGAAAAAGATGATGTGGAACTGGAATTTACCAATATCGAGAAGGCACGTCTGGTGCCTCGTTTCGACTGAAGGACTAGGAGGTTTTAGCCCATGAGCCGTGAAATTTTGCTGCTGGTCGATGCACTGGCCCGCGAAAAGAATGTCGGCAAGGACATCGTTTTTGGTGCCCTTGAACTGGCCCTCGCGTCAGCGACCAAGAAGCGCATCCACGACGAGGCCGATGTGCGCGTCTCGATCGACCGCGAGACCGGCAGCTACGATTCCTTCCGTCGCTGGCAGGTCGTGCCGGATAACGAATACGTCAATGAATTCCTCGAAGTGCCGCTCTCCGAGGCGCAGAAGGACGATCCGGAAATCGAAGCCGGGGATTCGCTGGAAGAGCCGCTGGAGCCGATCGATTTCGGCCGTATCGGCGCCCAGGCAGCCAAGCAGGTCATCCTACAGAAGATCCGCGACGCCGAGCGTGAGCAGATCCTGTCCGATTTCCTGAGCCGCGGCGAGCACATTGTTTCCGGCACCATCAAGCGCATGGAACGCGGCAACGCGATTATCGAGGCTGGCAAGATCGAAGCCATGCTGCCGCGCGACCAGATGATCCCCAAGGAAAACCTGCGCATCGGCGACCGCGTCCGTGCCTATCTGCTGCGCATCGACCGCAATGCCCGCGGCCCGCAGATCATCCTGTCGCGCACCGCCCCGGAATTCGTCATCAAGCTGTTCGACATGGAAGTGCCGGAAATTTCCGATGGCCTGATGGAGCTGAAGGCCTGTGCCCGCGACCCCGGTCTGCGCGCCA
>CAIXSK010000432.1 GCA_903922075.1 uncultured beta proteobacterium
GGCAGCGCAACCTCGGCATTGTCGGCATAGCCGTCATCGAAGGTAATAACCAGGGCGCGGCTGGGAAGCCTTCCGGCGGCCAGTCCGGCAGCGGCATCGCCGAGTGTGATGACGTTGAAGCTTTTGGCGACAAAACGCATCAAGCGGTCAAACCCATGAGCGTCCGGCTCGCTGGGAAAGATCGAGTCGGCCGTGGCGTGGACGCGATGGAAGATGAGGATCGAGAGGCGGTTCGGCACGATCATGTTGAGCGTGACGAAGGCGGCCTTGGTCAGGGGGGCGGTCAGTGAATCCACGGCTTTATCGGGTCAGTGCTCGGCGCTGGTTGGTGGCTGGCTGGCCTGGCAAGGTAGTGGGGCCGGACCCCTCGCCCGATGCGGTGGCTCGTTGGCTTTGCGTGGTAGCATTCCTAGCTGCCGCCCGGGACTCGTTGACACTTGCATCGACAAGTATGACGAGTGCGACGATGTAGTAAGGCAGGTCGAAGTGGACCATGGAGAGGAATGCGCCGCCGACAGCAAAGCCGGCCAGGCTGGCCTGGATCATGCGCATGAGCAGGGGTACCCAGGTTGATAGTTCAGGGTCGTTCTTGGTCGCGGCTGCGAGTTTTCCGGCCTTGCGCCAGGCGATGAGACCGAGCAGCAAATACAGTATCAATCCGGGGAAGCCGTGTTCGCCCAGTGCTTGAAAGTAGATGCTGTGGGCGACGAGAACCGTACCCTGGAAATCGAATTTCCCCATGTCGAGCGGGGCATAGGTGGCGAAGATGATCGGTATGTCGGCGTTGAAGCCGGCGCCGACGAGCGGGCGGGCTACCGCCAGGTTCCAGAGTGTCT
Organism: uncultured beta proteobacterium; assembly: GCA_903922075.1. Taxonomy (GTDB): domain Bacteria; phylum Pseudomonadota; class Gammaproteobacteria; order Burkholderiales; family Rhodocyclaceae; genus Azonexus. The sequence continues at coordinate 837 of CAIXSK010000432.1, forward strand.
TCCAGGTGTAGACACGCGACATCGCCGACGAATCCTGGTCGTAGGACTCGATGGTGTTCATCCGGCTGGTCCATGAGTCGGGCATGAAGGCGATGGCCGCAATCAGCAGCCCGCCGATGATAGATATGGTCATGACCGGTCTTTTTCCCTTGAGCGCGACAAAAAAGGCCATGCTGACGAGGGCGAGGAGGGCGCCCCGAGACTGGGTGCCGAGAATGCCGAGGAAGGTCGCCGCAATGAGCACCAGCATGCCGTTGCGGAGGTAGCGGCGGGTCGAGGTCTGGAACAGGTAGTACATGAAGGGCACGAGCATGACCAGCGCAACGCCGAGGGCATTGTTGCCCGCAATGACGCCGCCAGCCGGTCCCCAGACCCGGCCGCTGCCGCCGGTCATCACGGTGAACAGCCCGCCCTTGAAGCCGTAGAAGCCGATGGACAGGGTGATTACCCAGATCAGTCGTTCGATCTGTTCCCTGCCACGCAGCAGCATGAGCGTGAGCATCAGGAAGAGGTGAATCTTCATGATGTGGCCCCAGCGATCCCAGATGGCATCAGGGCTGTCGATGGCGAAGAACGAGGTGACCGTCATCCAGCCGAGGAGCGACAGGTAAATGGCAGTGATGGCGGAAAACGGAAAGGGTTTCTTGTCCTTGGAGAACAGGAAGCCGATGAGTGTTGCGATACCGACGATCTGGGAAAACGGGAGGGTTCGGGCGAAGCCGAATGCCATGCGGTGGGGAATCATCATCGCCAGCCAGGCCCAGGCATAGGCTCCGACCCTGGGGTTTTTCAGGATGAAGGGGATCAACCCGCAGATGATCGCCGTGATGAGTATGTCGCGCATGGGTCTCGTTCAGCCTTGTGACGCTTGCGAAGCGGCGCTTTTGACGTGGCTGACGACATACCGGTACTTGCCGGATTTTTCGCGCGGGATTTCGGCGACGTGCGTGAGCGTGACGCGCACATCCGGGCCGAGGCGTGCCTTGTAGTCGCGAATCAGGCGTTCCTCGGAGTCAGGACCGAACGGCGGCCGGGTCACGAGCAGGACTTCGGTGTGGTCCAGGCTGTGCTGCACGATCTTGAACTGTTGCATGCCGGGCAAATCCCTAGCCGTGTAAATGAGCGAGAGACCGTGCATGACCGTTCCGTTCGCGGCGACGATGAAATCGGTGGTCCTCCCCTGGATTTCCTTGAGCAGGGGCAGGGTGCGCCCACATTTGCAGATGTCGTCGGAGAGCACGCCGATATCGCCCGTCCGGTAGCGGATGAACGGAAATTCGTGGCTGGCCGTGTGGGTGACGACGATTTCGCCAGCCTGACCGTGGGAGAGAGGATTCCCGTCGCTGTCCACAATTTCGACGATGATGTCCTCGGCTTGTAGATGCATGCCGCCTTGCGGGCATTCATGGGCGAGGAAACCGGCGTCGCGGGCACCGTAGCCGTTGGCCACCGGGCATCCGAAAACTTTCTGGATCGTCGCACGCTGCTCGTCGTAAAGGCGCTCGCTGGTGACGAAGGCCACCTTGATACCGATGTTGTCCAGCCGGATGCCCTTGGATTCGGCATGCTGGGCGATCATCGACAGCGAGGAGGGGTAGCCGAAGAGCATGGCCGGACGGCGACTGCGGATCGTGTCGACGAAACGGTCGAGATTGGCCTGCGACATTTCGAAGGCGGGCAGCAGTTCGGTGCGCAGCAGTCTGTCGCGAATCATCCGTACCCGGTCTTGGGCGCCCAGTTCGATCGGGCTGCCCCAGACGACGATTTCGGGGTCGCC
>CAIXSK010000433.1 GCA_903922075.1 uncultured beta proteobacterium
ATCCTGCGTCTCGGGCCGCACGAGAAGGAACTGTGGGGCGGCGAGAAGGAAACCACCAACAACCGCATGGAACTGACCGCCGCCATCCGCGCCATCGAAGCCATGAAGCGCCCGGTCGCAGGCAAGATCTACACCGACTCACAATACGTGCTGAAGGGCATCAACGAGTGGATTCACGGCTGGAAGCGTAACGGCTGGAAGACCGCCGACAAGAAGCCGGTCAAGAACGCCGACCTGTGGCAACAGCTCGACGCCCAGGTCAAACAGCACAAGCTCGAATGGGTCTGGGTCAAGGGCCACGCCGGCCATCCGGAAAACGAGCGCGCCGACGCCCTGGCCAACCGCGGCATTGAAGAGCTAGTTGGTAATCTCTAGTCATTAGTTACTAGCACAAAACCCGCTAACAACTCCCCTACTAACGACTACCGACTCCCCATGAGACAGATCGTCCTCGACACCGAAACTACCGGCCTCGACCCGCGCCATGGCCACCGCATCATCGAAGTGGCCTGCATCGAGATGGTGAACCGCCGGCTGACCGGCCACCACCTGCACAAGTACGTCAACCCTGAGCGCGAGATCGACGAAGGCGCCCAGGCGGTGCACGGCATCAGCCTCGAATTCCTGGCCGACAAGCCGAAATTCGCCGACATCGCCGACGAGTTCCTGGAGTTCATCAACGGCGCCGAGCTGATCATCCACAACGCGCCGTTCGACATCGGCTTCCTCAACGCCGAACTCGACCGCCTCGGCCGCGTGCCGGTCGGCACCATCTGCAACGGCGTCATCGACACCCTGCGCATGGCCAAGGATCTGCATCCTGGGAAACGCAACAGCCTCGATGCGCTGTGCGAACGCTACGAGATCGACAATTCCAGCCGCACCCTGCACGGCGCCCTGCTCGACACCGAACTGCTGGCCGAAGTCTTCCTGGCCATGACGCGCGGCCAGAACTCGCTGATGATCGAACCCGACGCCGCGCCGCGCCCGAACATCGGCGCCGACGGTCAGGTCCGCCAGCGCAAGCCGCTGGTCGTCCGTCGCGCCTCGCCGGACGAACTGGCCGAGCACGAGCGGGTGCTGAAAGCCATCGACAAGGAGTCGAAAGGCGCCTGCCTCTGGCTGCCCAAGCCCGAAGCCGAAACAGCCTGAGCGCGCATGGTTCCCGTCTCGCTGCTTGTCTGGATTGCGCTGGAAGTCAGCGCCTGGCTCTATATCGGTCGCCATTTCATGCACCTCGCCTGGCCGCTGGCCGTTGTTGGCGCCATCAACTGCGTGCTCGGCCTGCGTTTCTGGATCAACGCGGTGACCTGGTTCTACGGCATCAAATATGCCTCGCCGGCACCGCCGCTGGGTCTGGCCAAACGCTTGCGCATCATGGCCGCCGAATACGCGGTTTTCCTGCTCAATTTCCTGCTCGTGTTGCCCTTCGAACGGCTGTGGATGCCCGCCGACCGCCTGCGGCGCGAAGCGCGACCGCGGCCGGTCCTGCTCGTCCACGGCTACGGCGTCAGCCGCGGCATCTGGTGGCTGCTCCGCCGGCGGCTGGAAGCAGCGGGCCACAGCGTCGCCACGGTCAGCCTGGTGCCGCCGTACACCAGCATGGGCAAGCTGGTCCCGCAGTTGAACGAACGCATCGAGGCGGTCTGCGCCATCACCGGCAGCAAACAGGTGACGCTGATCGCGCACAGCATGGGCGGCCTGATCTGTCGCTCCTACCTAGCCCGCCATGGCGTTGAACGCGTCGACCGGCTACTGACGCTGGCCACCCCACACCAGGGCACGGCGCTGGCCCGCATCGGCTTCGGCCAGAATGCCCGCGAAATGGAACCCGGCTCGCTATGGCTGACCGACATGGCGGCCGAAAAGCCAAAAATCCCCGTGATCAGCCTGCGCAATCCCTACGACAACTACGCCATGCCGCAGGACAAGCAGCGCCTGCCCGGCGCCACCGATGTCGAATTGCCGGCAACCGGCCACCTCGCCATTCTTTATGATCGCCGGATTGCCGATCTGCTGCTTGACCAGTTGAAACAGAGAAGACCATGAACATCCCCGACACCGCCCGCGCCCAAGCCCGGGACCTGCTTGACTTCATCGACGCCAGCCCCAGCCCGTGGCATGCCGTGCAGACTTGCGAAGGCCGCCTGCAGGCGGCCGGTTTTTGCCGCCAGGAAGAGACCGACCGTTGGCTTTTGGCTCCGGGAGCCCGCCACTACGTCGTACGCGGCGGCTCGTCGATCATCGCCTTCATCGTCGGCCACCGGCCAGCCGCCGAGACCGGCCTGCGCCTGATCGGCGCCCATACCGATTCGCCGGGCCTGCGCCTCAAGCCAAAGCCGGCCGAGGACGCCGCCGGCATGGTCCGTCTTGGCGTCGAGGTCTATGGCGGGCCGATCCTCGCCACCTTCGCCGACCGCGACCTGTCGCTGGCCGGGCGCGTCAATGTCCGAGTTCCTGGCGGCTTCGAAACCCGGCTGGTCCGCTTCGCCGACCCGCTGCTGCGCCTGCCCAATCTCGCCATCCACATGAACCGCGAGGTCAACGAGAACGGTCTGAAATTTAACAAGCAGACCGAACTGCCGCTGCTGCTGGGCGTTTCCGAAGACGGCACCAAGGCCGAAGCGCGTTTCCGCCAGCCGATCGCCAAACTGCTCGGCGTCGAACCCGACGCCCTGCTGACCTGGGAGCTAAACGCCTACGACACGCAAAAAGGCTCGTTCTGGGGTGTCGACGGCGAGTTCATCGCCAACAGCCAGCTCGACAATCTGGCCTCCTGCCACGCCGCGTTGAGCGCTCTGCTCGCCGCAAAGGAACCCGAGGCGACCTGCCTGTGCGCCTTCTTCGACCACGAGGAAGTCGGCAGCGAGAGCGCCAGCGGCGCCGGCGGCAGCTTCGTCCAGGATGTCGTCGCCCGGCTGGCCGCCGGCGCCGGTCTGGATGGCGAGGACCAGCGCCGCATGCTGGCGCGTAGCTTCTTCATCAGCGCCGACATGGCGCATGCCTGGCACCCGAATTTCCCGGCCGCCTACGAGCCATGCCACCATGCGCTGGTCAACGCCGGACCGGTGATCAAGAGCAATGCCAACCAGCGCTACAGCACCAGCGCCGAGACGGCAGCCCGCTTCATGGCGCTGTGCGACAAGGCCGGCGTGCCCTGTCAGCAGTACGCCCACCGCACCGACCTCGGATGCGGCAGCACCATCGGACCCATCGTCGCCGCCCGGCTGGGCATCCCGGCGGTCGATGTCGGCTCGCCGATGTGGGCCATGCACAGCATCCGCGAAAGTGCCGGCGTCCTCGACCACGCGTACATGATCGCCGCGCTGGGTGCCGCCTTCGATGCCTGAACGCCGGTCCGATCCGGCCGACTGAGCCGGCAACCGGCCGGTGCCTGCCAGAGGCAGCGGACCGGGCGCCGCCGCCCCTTGCTACTCCGCGGGCTGCTTCGTTCCCATCATCTCGTTGCAGGTCGCCCGGCCGAAGGCTTCGGCCTTCTTCGGGCTGGAGATCTGCGGCTCCTCGTAGATACGCTTGATGATGTGGTTGGTAATGCGTGCGCCATCGCTGCCGTCTTCGTCGAACAGCTTCATCGGCCGACCGCGGTCGCGGTTGTAGAAAGCCTGCAGTGCGTGGTCGCGGACGCGTTCGCAAAAGCGGATCTTCTGGGCATCCGGCATGCTGTCGTCGATGGGACCGGCGTGGCCGTGCGCCCAGGCAGCGGAAACGGCCAGCAGGCCGAGCAGCATTAACGTGCAGCGCTTCATTCCTTGGGCTCCTGGATCGATGTGAGGTAGGCCATGATGTCCTGGATATCCTGCGCCTTCAGCGCATTCAGGCGGCCGACGGTGCCGTCTTCGTCGTGCGGCCGGTCGCCCTTCAGGTAGAGGTCGACCTGGCGCAGCAGGTAATTGGTGTATTGCCCGACCAGCATCGGGAACATGCCGCGTCCCTTGCCGGTCTTGCCGTGACAGGCGGCGCACTGTTTCTGGTAGAGCGCCTCGCCGTTGGCCAGGTCGCCTTCGGCCCGCGGGATGATCATCACCTTGTCAGCCATCAGCAGCTTGGTCAGCGCATCCTCGTTGCCGGTGTAGGTCGGCATCTTGGTATCGAGAACGATGCCGGACAGATAGGCGGCGATGTCCTTGATGTCGTCGTCCGACAGTTCGCGTTCCTGAGTGTAGGGGAACATCGGGATATTGACCCGCGTCCGCGAGCGGAAACTTTTTAGCTGGCTCTCGATGTACTTGGCCTGCTGGCCAGCGATGCGCGGGTATTCGCCCTTCTTGCCGCCCTGGCCGTTGTCGCTGTGGCAAGCCGCGCAGGTGCCGTTGATTTCCTTGCCCTTGTCGAGGTCGGCCGCAGCCGCCGGGAAACTGAGCGCCAGACAGGCGGCCAACAATGAAAATCGCAAACGATGCAACATGCGGGACAACTCCGGAGTTTGATGCGGCGAATTGTCGCATCTCTCAAGCGACTGAAAATTGACGCAAATCACGCATAATTCGCCCCATGGCTTCAACCCCCTGCTCCAGCGAAACTTCCGACCATCTGGCCACCCTGCGCCGACTGGTCGGCGGTCGCTGGATCGTCCTCGCCATCCTGGTGCAGCTGATCCTGCTTGGCCCGGGCCTGCTCGACATCCCGGTACCGCAGGTACCGCTCCTCGGCATCATCGCCATCGCCGGGCTGTTCAACGGCCTGGCCCAGTGGCGCGTCGCCGGTGCGCGCGCCGCCAGCGCCTGCGAGCTGTTCGTCCAGTTGCTGTTCGACATCGGCACGCTGAGCGCCGTCGTCTTCTTCAGCGGCGGCGCCGCCAACCCGCTCGTCTCGCTGCTCCTGCCGCCGGTCGCCGTCGCCGCGCTGACGCTGCCGGCGCGCTTTGTCGCCGTCATCGCCGGTGCCGCCATCGCCGCCTATTCACTGCTGATGTTTTTCTTCGTGCCGCTGCCGCTGGCCGATGCGACCCGCGCCACCCGCCTGCACCTCGGCGGCATGTGGCTGATCTTCGTCGTCTCGGCGGCGATGATCGGCTGGATCATCGTCCGCATGACCGAGCGGATTCGCCAGCGCGATGCCGAACTGGCGGCGGCCCGCGAACAGGCGCTGCGCGACGAGCGGGTGATGGCGATGGGTACGCTGGCCGCCGGCGCCGCCCACGAACTGGGTACGCCGCTCGGCACCATGGCGCTTTTGGCCGGCGAACTGGCCAATGACGCCAGCCTGAGCGACCCGGTGCGCGAGGACATCGCCCTGCTTCGCCAGCAGATCGGCGTCTGCAAGGAAATCGTCACCGGCCTGTCGCGCCGGGCCGGCGCCGAACGGCTGGAAAACGCCCAGTCGCTGGCCGCCGACCGCTGGCTGGACAGCCTGCGCCAACGCTGGCACGCCGCCCGGCCGCAGGCGAGCAGCCGGCTGATCGTGGCCAGCGACGGCCCGGCGCCGGAGATCGTCGCCGATCCACGTCTGGAGCAGGCCGTGCTGAACCTGCTCAACAACGCCGCCAACGCCACGCCGAGCCCGCTGGAAATCCGCCTGGCCTGGTGCACCGATACGGTGTGCATCGACATCCGCGACCGCGGTCCCGGTTTTCCGCCTGACGTCCTCGCCCTTGGCGGCCAGGCTGCTTTTCCGGCCCATGAACGCGGCAGCGGGGTCGGCCTGATGCTGACCCGCGCCGCCATCGAACAGCTCGGCGGCACGCTGGGCCTGAGCAACCCCGACGACGGCGGCGCCCTCGCCCGCATCGAACTGCCACGAAAGCCAGCATGAGTGAACTGACGCTGATCATCGACGACGACCCGAGTTTCAACGCCGTTCTCGTCCGCACGCTGGAGCGCCGCGGCCATCCGGCGCGCGGTGCGCAGGACGCGGCATCGGCGCTGGAAGTCGCCGGCGCCACGCAGGCCGGACGCGTCGTCCTAGATCTCAACCTGAACGGCACCTCCGGCCTGGCGCTGATTCCGCAGCTGCTGGCCGTCAACCCGGATTGCCGGATCGTCGTGCTGACCGGCTACGCCAGCATCGCCACGGCGGTCGACGCGGTCAAGCTGGGCGCCATCCAGTACCTGGCCAAGCCGGTCGAGATCGAAGCCATCCTGTCTGCCTTCGACGATGACGACGGTCCGGATTTCGACCTGCCCGCCTCCGACGAACCGCTGTCGGTCGACCGTCTGGAATGGGAACATATCCAGCGCGTGCTCAACGAAAACGACGGCAACATCTCGGCTACCGCCCGTGCCCTGAAGATGCACCGGCGTACCCTGCAGCGCAAGCTGTCGAAGCGGCCGGTCAAGACCTGAAGCCGCCTGTTTCGGATCGCCGGAAATCGGCAAATTCCCTGCCGGCTGTCCGCTGCGCCGCTACAATGCTGCCGATGCTTTTTCACCCCGACGTTTCCGCACGCCGCCCGCTGCTCTGGTCGATGGCCGCTTCCGCGCTGATCCATGCGCTGGCCCTGCTGTTCCCGGAAAAGGTGCCGGAAGCCGCCAGCCCCCCGCCTCGCCTGGAAGCCCGACTGGCCACCCGCCCCGAGATGCAGGTCGAGGCACCGCAGGCACGGCCGGAACCGAAGGCCGCGCCCAAGCCGGCGCCGGCCAAGTCGGCGCAACCGAAGATCATGACCACGCGGTCGCCTTCTCGCCATGCCGTCGCCCCCGAACGACAATGGTCGGCGGCCGAAAAGGCCGACATGAACCGTTTTCTCGACGAACTGGACAAGGCGCCCCGACCGACGCTGGCCCAGCGCTCGCTGGCGATGGCCAGGGAACAGGCGCAGGAGATGGCGCGCCAGGACGAAGCCGGCGCCGCCAGCCTGGAGTTGCGGCCGAACGCGGCGCCGCCCGATCCGTTCAGCCTGTCGATGTACGTCGAGGGCCTGCTCAAACGCCTGAATCGCAGCGCCGCCTTCGTCAAGAAGGATCCGCGCAGCAGGGGGGTGAAAGCGGCCTCGGTGCAATTCAGGATCAATCCGGACGGCAGCCTGAAATCCTTCGTCGTCCTCAACGAAGCCGACCAGGCCGGGGAAATCGCCTTTATCCGCTCGGTCGTCGAACAGGCGATCCCCTTCGCGCCCTTCCCGGCCGACATCGACAAATCGGCCCGCTCGCTGACCATGACCATCTGCATCCGCCCGGCCGGCTCAGGCGGTGGTTTCGGTTTCAGCCGGGCGAGCGGCCGGCACTGCTGAGCCGGGCCGATTCTGAAAATCGGCATTTTTTCGGGCCGACCGTAGCATTTGGCATGCAGCTAGCCGCTACCAGGAAATGCCAGGCCTTTCCGGCGCTTTCGCGCCGCAAAGACCGCGGCAACGACAATCCCGCTGATTTAGTGTTTGTGCTCCATCGCCGGCGCACCTGCCGCCATCGGGCGAACCACCTTGGCCTCGACCTTCTTGCTGCTGCCGTCGTCGAAAGTCAGCGTGATCGGCACGACATCGCCTTCCTTCATCGGCGCCTTGAGGTCGATCATCATCACGTGCAGGCCGCCCGGCTTGAGCACCGCTTCGCCCTTGGCCTTGATGTCGATGGCCGGCACCGGGCGCATCTTCATGACGCCCCCCTCGTTCAGGTGGGTGTGCAGTTCGGTCACCTTGGAGACCGGGTTGTCGGCCTTGAGCACCTTGACGTCCTTGTCGCCATTGTTCTTGATCACCATGAAAGCGCCGGTCGCCGGCGCATTGGGCGGTGCCAGGCGAACGTAGGGATCCTGCACGACCACATTGTCGGCAGCGCCGGCGAAAACGCCGGCCGAGACCAGCAAGCCGGCGGCAAACAGGGATAGGTGTTTCATCATTGATCTCCTTCAGGGTTGTTGCAAATGTTTGCGGATGGCGACGACCACCTGATCGGGCGGCGTGGCGTGGGCGATCTTGGCGACCAGCTGCCCGTCCGGGGCGACGACGAAGGTGTCGGACGAGTGGTCGACGACATATCCGCCCCCGGCAGTATCGACCTTCTGTTCGGCATAGAACACACCGTAGCGCTTGGCAACTTCGGCAATGGCTTCGGCCGTGCCGGTGGCGCCGACGATGGCTGGATGGAAGAACTCGGCATACTCCTTCAGGCGCGCCGGGGTATCGCGCTTCGGATCGACCGAGATGAAGATCATCGCCACCTTGGCCAACTCCTCGGGCGTCAACTGCTTCAGGCCTTCCGCGGTGGCGGCCAGCGAGGTCGGGCAGATGTCGGGGCAATAGGTATAGCCGAAATAAACCAGGACCAGCTTGCCCCGGTAATCCTTCAAGGACAGCGGCCCGGTCACTGAGTGCAGCGTGAAATCGCCCCCCGCCGCGATGGCCGCCCGGGGAATCGCGCGCTCCGGCATTTCGGGCTGCCAGAACAAGGCAACGCCCAGCACGACCAGGGCGAGCAGGCCGGCAATCGCCGTCAGAATTCGTTCGGACATCAGTGTTCCCCCGTCCCAAAGCGATACGGCACCGCGATGCGCTCGCTGCCGGTTTCGATCAGCACCGTCGCCTGCCAGTCCATGTGGCCGGTGATGCACACCGGCAAGGTCACTTCGCCGACGAAGCGGCCATCGCCGCCGGCCTCCAATTGCGGGCGGTTGAGACCCATGTTCATGTCGATGCCGGCGAAATCGACCTCAATCCGCGCCGGTGAAAAACCACGGGTCGCGACCTCTACGGCGAAGGGTTTGACCAGCGGAATCGGCCGCGTCCCCATGCTCAGTTCCACCTGACCCCCATTCGGCAAAGTCACCGCGCAGGCCTGCTGCTGCAGGTTACAGACCGGGTCGGGCTGGACTGTCACATCGGCCTTCGGCAACAGCATCGGCGACAGCTTGTAGCCAACCACCACGACCAGCGCGATCAACTCCATGCCAATCAGATCAATCAGAATTTTCTTATTCACAAGTCGGGCTCGGGACTTCGGGCAGCAGAGAATGCTGCATTTTCTCCGAAGAAGCATTTTCGGATTTAACAAACATCAATTCTTTCACAGAGCGCGAGGCATACAGTGTGCGGCAAATTGTCGCAGTGACATCTTGTCGCGGGTGGCAGTGGGGGAATGGAAGTTCTAACTTCTGGTATTCATGGGAGAAATCGAGATGAGAAAATTTGCAGTGAAAACCACCGCGCTGGTGCTGGCCGCAGGCTTTGCCGCCACGGCGTGGTCTGCCGAATCGCTGCAGGACGTGATGAAGCGTCGCGG
>CAIXSK010000434.1 GCA_903922075.1 uncultured beta proteobacterium
CGCTGTACCAAAGCCGGCATCACCGTCTAGGAATCTAAATGTCCAAAGTATTTATCGCATTTCAACTGAATGAATATACCCGCCCGATCATCGAGGCGGTGCTCGCCGACAACCCGCATGCCGTAGCCAACGAATCGCCGGCCATGGTCAAGATCGATGCCGAGGGTGAGCTGGTCATCAAGCGCGCCAGCATCGAAGAGCTGATCGGCCGCGATTTCGACCTGCAGGAACTGCAGATCAACCTCATCACCATTTCCGGCCACCTTGACGAAGACGACGACGAATTCAAGTTGTCCTGGCTGAACTGATTTAGGAGACGAACATGGATATGAACGTTAAAAAGAAGAAGCTGGGCCTCAAGGAAAAATACGCCCACATGACCCGCGGCCTTGACTGGCAGACCTCCTATCAGCCGATGGACAAGGTCTTCCCGCAGGCGACCTTCGAAGGCATCAAGATTCACGACTGGGACAAGTGGGAAGACCCGTTCCGCCTGACCATGGATGCCTACTGGAAATATCAGGCCGAGAAGGAGCGCAAGCTGTACGCCGTGCTCGACGCCTTTGCCCAGAATAACGGCCACCTTGGCATTACCGATGCGCGCTACCTCAACGCCGTCAAACTGTTCCTGACCGGCATTTCGCCGCTCGAATACGTTGCCCACCGTGGCTTTGCTGCCGCTGGTCGGAACTTCCCTGGCGTTGGTCCGCGCGTCGCCTGCCTGATGCAGTCGGTCGATGAAATCCGCCATGCCCAGACGCAGATTCACGCCATTTCGAACTACAACAAGCATTACGACGGCTTCCATGACTTCAAGCACATGCTTGAGCGCGTCTGGTATCTCTCGGTGCCCAAGTCCTTCTTCGACGACGCCTTCAGTGCCGGCCCGTTCGAGTGGATGATCGCCATTGGTTTCAGCTTCGAATACGTGCTGACCAACCTGCTCTTCGTGCCCTTCATGTCCGGTGCCGCCTACAACGGCGACATGGCGACGGTGACCTTCGGTTTCTCGGCGCAATCCGACGAAGCGCGTCACATGACGCTCGGCCTCGAGTGCATCAAGTTCATGCTCGAACAAGATCCGGACAACCTGCCCATCGTCCAGAAGTGGATCGACAAGTGGGCCTGGCGCGGCATTCGCGTGCTGTCGCTGGTCGGCATGATGATGGATTACATGCTGCCGAAGCGCGTTATGAGCTGGAAGGAAGCCTGGGAGATCTATTTCGAGCAGAACGGTGGCGCACTGTTCGCCGATCTGGCGCGCTACGGCATCAAGGTGCCGGATTGCCTGACCCAGTGCACCGAAGACAAGGAACACATCTCCCATCAAGCCTGGGCGACTTTCTACCAGTACGGTGGTGCTGCCGCCTTCCACACCTGGATGCCGAACGATGAGGAAATGGACTGGCTGTCGGCCAAGTACCCGAACACCTTCGACAAGTACTACCGCGCCCGCTTCACCTACTGGCGCGACGAGGCCGAGAAGGGCAACCGTTTCTACACCAATACGCTGCCCATGCTCTGCCAGGTCTGCCAGATTCCGATGCTGTTCACCGAGCCGGGTGATCCGACCAAGATCTGCTATCGCGAATCCGAGTACGAGGGCGAGAAGTACCACACCTGTTCGGACGGCTGTAAGCACATCTTCGACGACGAGCCGGAGAAGTACGTCCAGTCGTGGCTGCCGGTGCACCAGATTTATCAGGGCAACTGCTTCCCGGAAGGCACCGACCCGACCGCCGAGGGTTTCGACCCGCTGGCTGCCGTGCTCGACTGGTACCACTTCAACAATGGCCACGACAACCTCGATTTCGAGGGTTCGCGCGACCAGGCCAACTTTGCCGCCTGGCGCGGCATGGCGACCAAAAACACCTGAGGGCTAGTTGGTAGTTGTTAGTCATTGGTTATTAGCAACTGCCAACCCTAACCCACAACCCGCTA
>CAIXSK010000435.1 GCA_903922075.1 uncultured beta proteobacterium
AGGCGAAGTCGCCAGCCGCCTCGGCCTGGCTGGCATCCCGGTCGCCGCCGAAACCATCGCCATCGCCACCATCGTCCAGCTGGTCCGCGACACAGGCTGCCGCGTGCACCTGACCCGGATTTCCTCGGCTGCCGGCATGGCCCTGATCCAGCGCGCTCGCCACGACGGCCTGCCGATCACCTGCGACGTCGGTGTCCATCACCTGCTGCTGACCGAAAACGACATCGGCTTCTTCAACCCGCACGCCCGCTTCAGCCCACCGCTGCGCGCCCAGAGCGACCGCCAGGCGCTGTCGACCGCTGCCGCGGCCGGCTTGGCCGCGATCTGTTCCGATCACACCCCGGTCGGCGCCGACGACAAGCTGCTGCCCTTCGGCGAAGCCAAGCCCGGCGCCACCGGCCTCGAAGTTCTGCTGCCGCTGACCCTGAAATGGGCCGAGGCAGCAAAGGTCGACCTGCCCAGCGCGCTGGCCCGCATCACCTCGGCCCCGGCCGAAGTGCTCGGCCTGCCCGGCGGCCAGCTGGCTGTCGGCGCGGTGGCCGACGTCTGCATTTTCGACCCGGAAGCAACCTGGCAACTGACGCCGGAGGCCCTGAAGAGCCGCGGCAAGAACTCGCCGTGGACCGGTTACATGATGACCGGCAAAGTCAGCCACACGCTGGTCGGCGGCCGCCTGGCCTATCGGGCCTAGGCGCCTGGAGAACCGCTGCTGTTTGCCCGGCGAACAGCAGCAGCGGCGGCTAGGGGCGCCGTCTTCGATCTGCCCCGGTCGAGTGCGCAAGGTTGCCAATCGTCCGGCGATTGAGCGGGCGCAGGCGGCTGGCCACCAAGGGCTGGTCGGCGGCTGTTACGTTTATGCCACAGACCGCGATGCCGCCTGGCTGAGAAAATTGCCCTCCCCAAAATTTTCCGTGCCGTCGTGATCGTTCGTCCCCGCCCCCACTGGATTCGCCTCCTTTTTGCCCGCCGCGGCTCGCTGGTGCATCGGATCCTGTCCCAGCAGCTATTCATCTTTGCGCTCTCGGTGGGCGTTGTCGTCATGCATGGCAGCGTCTTTCACTGGAAGGTGACGCTGACCTCGGGGCCGTTTTCGCTGATGGGCGTCGCCCTGGCGATTTTTCTCGGCTTTCGGATCAACACCAGCTATGACCGCTACTGGGAGGCCAGAAAGCACTGGGGCGGCGTGCTGGTGGATGTTCGCAATCTGGCCCGGAAGATGCTGTCGGCGCTTGGCGATACCGAGGCGGCGCGGCCCTTCGTGCATGGCCTGATCGGCTTCACGGCCGCGATGCGCAACCAGTTGCGCGGCGAGGTGGTGCGCAAGGATACCCAACGCTTTCTGCCGGACGGCCTGATGAGCGAGCTGGACACGGCCCGTTTTCCGCCCGCCCTCGTCTTGCTGTGGCTCGGCCGCTGGGTTCACGAACGTCACCAGGCTGGCGCCCTGGAGTCGATCCAGGTGGTTTCGCTGGAGGATTCGCTGGACCGGCTTTCCGCGGCCCTGGGCGGCTGCGAGCGGATCGCCGGGACACCGCTTCCCTTCACCTATTCGGTCATCCTTCACCGCAGCGCCTACCTCTACTGCATGCTCCTGCCCTTTGGGCTGGTCGACGTCGTGGGCGTGATGACGCCGCTGGTCGTGACCTTTATTTCCTATACGTTTTTTGCCCTTGAGGCGCTCAGCGACGAGATCGAAGATCCGTTTGGCCGGGCCCCGAACGATCTTGCCCTGGACGCCATGTTGGTCCAGATCGAGTCGACGCTGAAGGAAATGCTGGGCGAGCCGCTTCCCGCGCCGATGTTGCCGGACGCCAACTTCATCCTGCGCTGAACCCGGCCCGACGGGGCAAATGCTACGGTCAGCCGGAAATTTTGCCCAAAATCGAAATTTTTTCTGATCAGGGCGACGAGCAAAGCACTACCTCAGTTACGTTCCAAAAAATGCATATAGTATGTAAATATGACGATCGTGATTGATGGGGATGGTGAGTTCGATGAAACGATGTTTGATCTCGGTTTTTCTTCCTGTGTTGCTTCTTTCTGGAGCCCAGGCGCAGACCTACAAGTGCGTTGTGGCAGGAAAAACAGTGTTTTCCGACGCGCCTTGTGCTGGCGGCGGGCAGGCCTCTAAAGTTGCCGGGGACCATGGTGGGGTGACGGAGGGGCCCGTGGGTGCAGGAAAGCAGCTTTGTGCGACACAGTGGGTGAATCGGCAGTCCTGGACTGATCCGGAAAGTGTTCGCGTTCAGGGCGTTTCCGGCGGTGCCTTGGTGCCGATTTCCTTTATGGGACGGTCACTGGGCGCGAGAGCCTTTCAAGTATCGGTCAATGCGAAGAACCGCTATGGCGGCTACGATGGTGTGCGGGACTTGCCCTGCTACACCAGCGAAGATGGCCAACGCTTGTTGAGTCCGGATTCCAACTGAATTTCCGGGCGCGGTAATCGGCAGTCAGCCTAAGGGGACGGCAATAGCTTCGCGATGACTTCAAGTCGGGTTGGATCGTCAATTTCAACGACTTTTCGCCGTGAAGTATGCCCACTCTTGATGGTGACTTCCGACCTCGCAATTCCCAGGGTCTCCGCAACGAACTTGACCAGCGCCTCGTTGGCCTTGCCGTCCACTGGCGGCGCGGCGAGGCGGATTTTCAGCGCGTCGCCGTGCAGCCCGGCAAATTCGGTCTTCTTGGCGCCGGGCTGGATGTGCAGGGTCAGCGTGATGCGGCCGTCGGCGGCCTGCCGATACCATTCGCTCACAGGAACATCAGCAGCGCCTGGAGCAGCAGGATGGCGACCAGCGGCGAGAGATCGATGCCGGAAATGCTCGGGATGACGCGGCGAAGCGGGTCGAGGATCGGCCGGGTCAGCTGGTAGGCCGGCGCCGAGAGCGGCGAATAGGGATTGATCCACGACAGCACGGCCTGCAGGATCAGGGCGCCGATCAGGACATAGACCGCCAGGCGGAGCAGGGCGCGGACGGCGAACCACAGTCCCATCAGCGCGATGCTGCCCGGGTCGGCGTTCAGGGCCGGGCCGGCCAGGCCGAGCAGCATGAAGGTCAGCAGCAGTTGGGCGGCCAGCGCGGCAAGCAGGCTGGCCCAGTCGAAACCACCGACCCCGGGGATCACCCGGCGCAATGGCTTGACCGCCCAGTTGGTCAGCTTGACGACGAAGTCGCCGATCTGGCCGGCGAAGGAAACGCGCATCGCCTGCATCATGAAACGGAGCAGGAACAGGGTGCAGAAGAAGCTGACGACGGCGTCGAGCAGGAAGCTGAGGGCTTGCATCAGTCGGCTCCGAGGATCTTGCCGAGTTCCTGGCCGCGCGCCGCGGCGGCGTGGCAGCCGGCGACGATGCCGGCCTTGACGCCCTGTTCGGCCATCACGCGCAAGGCGGCTTCGGTGGTGCCGCCCTTGGAGGTCACGCGCTCGCGCAGCGTGGCGGCCGGCTCACTCGACTGGGCGGCCAGTGCGGCGGCGCCCTGCACGGTTTCGATGGCCAGCTGGCGGCCCTGCTCCGGGGTGAAACCGAGCTCGGCTGCCGCCTGCTGCAGCGCTTCGATGAACAGGAAGACGTAGGCCGGGCCGCTGCCCGAGATGGCGGTGACGCCGTCGATCCTGGCTTCGTCCTCGATCCAGACCGTGGTGCCGACGGCGCGCAGCACGCGGTCGGCGGCGGCGCGCTGCTCGGCGCTGACTTCCGGCATTGCGCACAGGCCGGTGATGCCGGCACCGATCAGGGCCGGGGTGTTCGGCATGCAGCGGACGATCTGCCGGTGGCCGCCCAGCCAGCGCGACAGCGCGGCCATGTCGAGGCCGGCGGCGATGCTGATGACCAGCGCGTTGCCGAGCTTGCCGACGAGCGGCGCGACGGCTTCCTTCATCTGTTGCGGCTTGACGGCGAGGACCAGGAGGTCCGGCCCGGCCGGGGCAGCTTCGGCGCTGGCGTGGCAGGTGATGCCATAGGCTTCGGCCAGCTTGGCGCGCGCTTCGGCGCCCAGTTCGATCACGTCGATGTCACTGGCTGCGTAGCCCTGCTTGACCATGCCGCCGATCAGGGCGTTGGCCATGTTGCCGCCGCCGAGGAAAACGATTTTCATGCGTAGTTTCTTTCACCAAAAATGGCCGTGCCGATGCGGACGATGGTCGCACCTTCGGCGACGGCTGCTTCAAGATCGTGGGACATGCCCATGGACAGGGTGTCGAGCGGCAAACCGGCCGCCCGGAGTTGTTCGTATGTTTTGCGCAGGCGGCGGAAGGGGGCGCGCTGGGCGGCCGGGTCGTCGGTCGGCTCGGGAATGGCCATCAGCCCGCGCAGGCGCAGGCCGGGCAGCGTTGTCACGGCACGGCAGAGGTCCAGTGCTTCGTCGGGCGCGCAGCCGCTCTTGCTGGCTTCGCCGGAGACATTGACCTGGACGCAGACCTGCAGTGGCGGCAGGTAGGCCGGGCGCTGGGCGGACAGCCGCTCGGCGATCTTCAGGCGGTCGATCGAGTGGACCCAGTCGAAGCGCTCGGCGACCGGGCGCGACTTGTTGCTCTGCAGCGGGCCGATGAAATGCCACTCCAGATTGCGCCCGGAAATGGCCGCGATCTTGTCGATACCTTCCTGGACGTAGTTTTCGCCGAAGGCGCGCTGGCCGGCATCGGCCGCATCGATGACTGAGGCAAGTGGCCAGGTCTTGCTGACCGCGAGCAGGCGCACGCTTTCCGGCGAACGCCCGGCCGCCGCAGCTGCCTTGGCAATCCGCGCCTGGACAGCTTGCAGGTTGTCGGCGATTGCGCTCATAATCCCTTTGGAATTTGCCAAAAACCAAGTATACACGCGCGCCGAGGACGATCTGCATGGACATCACCGAACTGCTGGCCTTTAGTGTCAAGAACAAGGCCTCCGACCTTCACCTGTCGTCCGGCCTGCCACCGATGATCCGGGTGCACGGCGACGTGCGGCGCATCAACCTGCCGGCGATGGAGCACAAGGACGTGCACGGCATGGTGTACGACATCATGAACGACGGCCAGCGCAAGGTTTACGAGGAAACGCTGGAGTGCGACTTCTCGTTCGAGATTCCCAACCTGGCGCGTTTCCGGGTCAACGC
Source organism: uncultured beta proteobacterium (assembly GCA_903922075.1). Classification (GTDB taxonomy): domain Bacteria; phylum Pseudomonadota; class Gammaproteobacteria; order Burkholderiales; family Rhodocyclaceae; genus Azonexus. Next base: position 5,094 of record CAIXSK010000435.1, read on the forward strand.
CTTCAACCAGCAGCGTGGCGCTGCCGCGGTCTTCCGGACCATTCCGTCCAAGGTGCTGACGCTGGAAGAGCTGAACTGCCCGAAGATATTCAAGGAAATCTCCGAGTATCCGCGCGGCATCGTGCTGGTCACCGGACCGACCGGTTCGGGCAAGTCGACGACGCTGGCGGCGATGGTCAATCACATCAACGAGAACGACTACGGCCACATCCTGACCGTCGAGGACCCGATCGAATTCGTCCATGAGTCGAAGAAGTGCCTGATCAACCAGCGCGAGGTCGGGCCGCACACGCTGTCCTTCTCCAACGCGCTGCGCTCGGCCCTGCGTGAAGACCCGGACGTCATCCTGGTCGGCGAAATGCGCGACCTGGAAACCATCCGCCTGGCGCTGACCGCGGCCGAAACCGGCCACCTGGTGTTCGGCACCCTGCACACCTCGTCGGCCGCCAAGACGGTGGACCGCGTGGTCGACGTCTTCCCGGCCGCCGAAAAGGAAATGGTTCGCTCCATGCTTTCCGAGTCGCTGCGCGCGGTGATCTCGCAGACGCTGTTGAAGACCAAGGACGGCATGGGTCGCGTCGCGGCGCACGAGATCATGATCGGCACGCCGGCCATCCGCAACCTGATCCGCGAGAATAAGGTCGCCCAGATGTATTCGGCGATCCAGACCGGCCAGAATGTTGGCATGCAGACGCTGGACCAGAACCTGCTCGACCTGGTGCGGCGCAACGTCGTGTCGAGCGCCGAGGCGAAATACAAGGCGGCCAACAAGGACGCCTTCCCGGCTTGACCGGGGATTTAGAAGAAGAGACGAGGGGACACAATGGAACGCGATCAGGCAATGAAATTCATGCACGATCTTCTGCGCCTGATGTCGCAGAAGAAAGGCTCAGACCTGTTCATCACGGCCGGTTTTCCACCGGCCATCAAGATCGACGGCAAAATCACGCCGGTGTCGAATCAGGTGTTGTCGCCGCAGCACACGGCCGAACTCGCGCGCTCGATCATGAACGACCGCCAGGCGGCCGAGTTCGAGGCGACCAAGGAATGCAACTTCGCCATCTCGCCGGCCGGCATCGGCCGCTTCCGGGTCAATGCGCTGGTCCAGCAGGGGCGCGTCGGCGTCGTCTGCCGGACGATCAACATGAGCATCCCGACGCTGGATGAGCTGCAGCTGCCGCCGGTTCTCAAGGATCTGGCGATGACCAAGCGCGGCCTGATCAT
>CAIXSK010000436.1 GCA_903922075.1 uncultured beta proteobacterium
ATCTCCGGCGCGACGATGACGATGTCGCGCGTTTCGGCTGCGCCGGCAGCACCGTAGGCCTTCAGCGCATCGTTGAGGTTGCGGGCTGTGAAGGCGCTCTTGTTCCATTCGGCGGCGAGTACGGCCGTCGGGGTCAACAGGCCGGTGCCGAGCAGCGGCGAGAGCAGGGCGGCCGAGGCACTACCCTTGAGGAATCTTCTGCGTAGTTGGTGCATGGGATGAAAGGCTATTCGGCAGTCCAGTGGCCGGATTTGCCGCCCTTCTTTTCCAGCAGTCGCATACCGTCGATGCGCATGCCGCGATCAACCGCCTTGCACATGTCGTAGATGGTCAGCAGGCCGACCGAGGTGGCGGTCAGTGCTTCCATTTCGACGCCGGTGCGGCCGAAGCATTCGGCAGTGACTTCGCAATGAACGGCGCTTTGCGCTTCGTCGACGGTGAATTCGGCGGCGACGCGGGTCAGGGCGATCGGATGGCAGAGCGGGATCAGGTCGCCGGTGCGCTTCGAGGCCTGGATGGCGGCGATGCGGGCGATGCCCAGCACGTCGCCTTTTTTGGCCGAACCGGCAAGGATCAGCGCCAGGGTTTCCGGTTGCATGAAAATGCTGCCGGCGGCGCGGGCGACACGGGTGGTTTCGGTCTTGCTGCCAACGTCGACCATATGGGCCTGGCCAGCGCTGTCGAAATGGGTGAGAGTCTGATTGGTCACGGGAATTTACGATTGGTTACGAACCGCCGGGAGCGGCTTTTCGGGCTGCGATATCATAGCACCATGCACTTCAAGCAACGATTCGTCGCCGCGATCATGGCCTGCGCTCTGGCTGCCCAGCCCGGGCGCGCCGACGATTTGCCGGAGCTGGGCGATGTGGCGAGCAACGAGCTGTCGCTGAGCACCGAGAAGAAAATCGGCGTCCAGATCATGCATGAAATCCGCTGGCGCGAACCGACTTATCTCGACGACGCGGATATCGAGGCTTACCTGAACCAGTTGGGTGGGCGCCTGGGGGCGGTCAGCAACGATCCCGGTTTCGGTTTCTATTTCTTTACGATCAATGCGCCGAGTATCAATGCCTTTGCCATGCCCGGCGGCTATATCGGTGTGCATACCGGCTTGATCGCTTCGGCGCAGACGGAATCGGAACTGGCCGGCGTGCTCTCCCACGAAATTTCGCATGTGACGCAGCGCCATATTGCGCGGCAGGTGTTCCAGTCAAAGCAGATTGGCATGGCGTCGATGGTGGCCATGGCGCTGGCCTTGCTGGCGGCGCGTTCCAGTGGCCAGGCGGCGGGGGCGGCGGTGGCGTCTACGCAGGCCGGAGCCATTTCGGCCCAGTTGGCGTTCTCGCGGGATTTCGAGCGGGAGGCCGACCGGCAGGGTTTCGACATTCTGCGCAAGGCGGGTTTTGACGTGCGCGGCATGGCCGATTTTTTCGAGCGCCTGCAGAAGGCTGTGCGCCTCTACGAGAACAACGCGACGGCCTACCTGCGCACCCATCCGCTGACCGGCGAGCGACTGACCGACATGCAGAACCGCGAGCAGGCGGTGACTTACCGGCAGGTGACCGACAGCGTCGATTTTCAGATGGTCCGTGCCAAGGTGCGGGCGATGCAGGGTATTCCGGCCGATGCGGTCAAGGATCTGGAGGGCCTGCTGCGCGAGAAGAAATTTGCTTCGGAGGCGGCGGTTCGCTACGGGCTGGCCTTCGCCCGCTACCGGGCGAGGGACTGGGCCGGTGCCGAAAAGGAGCTCGATGCCGTCCGTCGTCTGAAGGTTTCGGCACCCATGCTGGAGCATCTGCGGGCCGACGTGCGTATCGCCCAGTCGGATGAGGCCGGCGGCCTGGTCATTTATCGCGATGCGATGGTGCGTTTCCCGCTGAATCACGGCCTGCTGTACGGTTATGGCGCGGCGCTGATCGGGGCGCGGCGTTTCGACGAAGCCTTGCGTTTTGCCGAAAACCAGCTGGCAAACTATCCGGACGATGTGCGCCTGCACAAGATGCGTACCGAGAGCTATGCCGGGCTGGGCCGCCGGGCGATGCAGCATCGCTCGCTGGCCGAGGTGTATGTTCTCCAGGGACAGACGGCGGAAGCGGTGCAGCAGCTGGAGTTTGCGCAAAAGGCTGGCGACGCGAATTTCTACGAACAATCATCGATCGATGCGCGTTTGCGTGAAATGAAGCTGCGCCAGATCGAGGAACTCAAGGAAAAGCGTCGTTAATCGGGGTAAAATCGTGCTTCCAAACCATTTGCCGAACGACCATGGAATTTGATCGCGATCTCGACGTCAAGGGGCTGAACTGCCCGCTGCCCATTCTGCGTACCAAGAAGGCACTTGCCGAGATGGAATCCGGCAAGGTTCTGCGTGTCCTGGCGACCGATCCGGGGTCGTTGAAGGACTTTCCCGCCTTTGCCAAGCAGACTGGCAACGAACTGCTTGGGCATCGGGAAGAAGATCGCGTCTTCGAGTTTTTCCTGAAACGCAAATAAGCGCCGAATTCACCGCATTTTTTGAAGACAGGCGGGCGCCGGCAGGCGAACCCGCCGCTTGGTTGTTTACCGGGCTGGTCGATTGTCTCGAAGTCCGCGATGGCGCATCGTTCGATGCCGCGCTGGACAGGCTTCGGGGCGACGCCTTGTGGGCCGTCGTCGGGCTCGACTATGAATTGGGTTACCTGCTCGAACCGAAATCGGCACCACCGGGCTGGCAGGCGGGTTCGCGGGTGCTTGGGCGCTTCTGGCGGTTTGCCGGTTGCCAGGGTTTGTCCCGCGAGGCGGCCGATGCCTGGCTGGACAAGCAGGTTGGCACGGCCGGGGTGGGCGGCCTGCAGCCGGCGATCGACGAGGCGACCTACAATGCTACGGTCGCCCGGATAAAAAGCCTGATTTTCGCCGGCGACTGCTACCAGGTGAATTTTACCTTCCCGCTCGATTTCGACTGGTTCGGTTCGCCGCTGGCGCTCTACACGCGCTTGCGCGAGCGCCAGCCGGTGCGTTACGGCGGCTTCGTCGGCGATATCCGGCAAGGGCTGGTGTCACTGTCGCCGGAGCTGTTCATCGAACGCCAGGGCGAGCGGCTGACGACCCGGCCGATGAAGGGAACGGCGCCTCGTCACGCGCCAGTCGAGCAGTTGCGCAATTCGGCCAAGGACAAGGCCGAGAACCTGATGATCGTCGACCTGCTGCGCAACGACCTGGGGCGGGTGGCCGCCAACGGCAGTGTCGTCGTCGACCGGCTGTTCGAGATCGAGGATTACCCGACCGTCTGGCAGATGGTCTCGGAGATTTCGGCCGATGTCGGCAGCCGCAGCTTCGGCGACCTCCTGCGCGCGCTGTTTCCCTGTGGCTCGATCACCGGGGCGCCGAAAATCCGGGCCATGCAGATCATTGGCGAACTGGAGGCGGCACCGCGCGGCACCTACACCGGCGCCCTGGGCTGGCTGGCGCCGAATGGCGATTGCCGGCTCAACGTGGCGATCCGGACGCTGGCGCTGGGGACGGACGGGCGTGGCAGGCTGGGCATTGGTAGCGGCATCGTCGCCGATTCGGATGGCGCGGCCGAGTGGGCCGAGTGTCAGCTCAAAGCCGGCTTCCTGCGTGCGTGCGATCCGGGGGTTCGGCTGATCGAGACGCTGCGCCGGGAGGATGGTGTTTATCCGCGCTTGGCCGGGCACCTGGACCGGCTGCGCCGGTCGGCCGAGTGGCTGGGCTTTGCTTGCGACGAAGAGGCGGTCATTTCAGCCCTGGCCGGGCAGCCGGTCTCGGGAAGCTGGCGGGTCCGGCTGACACTGGCCAAGGATGGCCAGGTCGAAGTGGCGTCATTTCCGCTCGGCGAGGCGCCGGCCGGTCCGCGTCATGCGCTGCTGGCCAGCGAGTTCATCAATTCGACCTATCCGCTGCGCCGCCACAAGACGACCGACCGGGCGATCTACGATGCGGCCTTGGCGATGCTGGCCGATGACCCGCAACTGTTCGACGTGGTCTTCCTGAACGAGCGCGGCGAGGTGGCGGAAGGGGCGCGCAGCAATGTCTTCGTCGAGCGCGACGGCATGCTGCTGACGCCGCCGCTGAGCAGCGGCGCCTTGCCCGGGGTCTTGCGGGCCGAGCTGTTGGCTGCGGGCAAGGCCCGTGAAGCGGTGTTGCGGCCGGAGGATCTGGCCGCGGGGTTCTGGCTGGGCAACGCGCTGCGCGGCATGGTTCGGGTGACGCTGCGGGACAAAATTTGAAATTTGGCCGTTTTTTGCCGCCGACCGTAGCATTCCGGCCTTCAACGGGGCGTCGGCCCCGTTGAAGCGCAATAGCTAGCTGCGCAGCTTGCGCAGGTAGATGCCGAGCAGCGAGAACAGCGCCGCGGCGATGCCGTAGTAGAACGCCTTGGCTTCCACGTCCTGAGACTCGACCAGCACCGGCACGTCGTTTTCCAGGCGGTAGCGGATGGTGGTCTGGAAATGCCAGGACGAGGCCTTGACCTCGTACACGCCGTTCTCCACCTTCCACTTCAGCCAGTTCTTTTCCTCGTCGACATCGCCAGCCGGCTCCGGCGGGGTCAGCGACTCGAACTGGCCGGCGGCGCGGGCTGCTGCCAGTTCGCCATAGGCGACGCCGCAGGCTTCCTTTTGCTGGTTCTTGACGCAGGTGGCAACCAGCCGGAATTCCGGCTTCCAGTCGCTGGCCTTGTCCCACGGCCAGGAGATGATGAAGGCCACGGTCCACGCCCAGACGAGGCCGGTGAAGATCATCAGGGCCACGAAAATTTTCGAGAAAAATGAGCGCTTGTCAGCGGACATCGGGTTTCCTTTGTTTAGCCCAGCTTGGCCAGTTGCGGTTTGAGTTGTTCCAGCGTGGCGCTGAATTCGGCGACCCGCTGCTTTTCCTGTTCAACGACAGCCGCCGGGGCGCGGGCGACGAAGCCTTCGTTCGAGAGCTTGCCCTGGGCGATGGAAATCTGCTTTTCCAGCTTTTCGATTTCCTTCTTCAGGCGCTCGCGTTCGGCGGCGACGTCGATCTCGACCTTGAGCATCAGGCGCGTCTCGCCGACCACGGCGACCGGTGCCATGGCGTCGGCCGGCATGTCGTTGACGATTTGTACCTCGGACAGCTTACCCAGAGCTTGCAGGATGGAGGCGAACTCGGAAATTTCGTCACCGCCGCCGGCGACCAGCAGCGGCATGCGCTGGGCGGGCGACAGGCCCATCTCGCCGCGCAGGTTGCGGCAGGCGTAGGCCAGGGCCTTCAGGCGCTCGATCTTGGCTTCGCTGGCCTCGTCGACGCGCGACAGGTCGGCCTGCGGGTAGGCGGCGAGCATGATCGAGTCGTGCGTCTTGCGGCCGGCGATCGGGGCGACCGTTTGCCAGAGCTCTTCGGTGATGTACGGAATCAGCGGGTGGGCCAGGCGCAGCACAGCCTCCAGCGTGCGCACCAGGGTCCGGCGGGCACCGCGCTGCTGGGCTTCGTCGCCAGTCTGCATCTCGACCTTGGCGATTTCCAGATACCAGTCGCAGAACTCGTCCCAGACGAATTTATAAATCGCTTGAGCCAGCAGGTCGAAACGGTAGTCGACGAAGTGCTGCTCGACTTCCTTTTCCACTTTCTGCAACTGGCTGACGATCCAGCGGTCGGCGAAGCTGAACTTCAGGCGCGGTTCGCCGGCCGGCACGATGCAGGCGTTGGTGCCGGCCTGCTGCTGGTGGTCGAGCGCCAGGTCGTGGCCTTCGACGTTCATCAGCACGAAGCGGGTGGCGTTCCACAGCTTGTTGCAGAAATTGCGGTAGCCGTCGCAGCGGTTCAGGTCG
>CAIXSK010000437.1 GCA_903922075.1 uncultured beta proteobacterium
ATGCCGCAGCGTTCGGCGATGGCCGCCGGGTCGTAGCCGGAGACCGCCATCTGCATCGCGTCGCCATAGATCGGAGAGATCGTCTGGCTGGCCCGCAGGTGGGCCAGTTCGTGCAGCATGTCACCACGCAGCGCCGCCAGTTCGCCACGGATGGCGTCGACTTCGTCGCGCAACTGGCTGACTTCCTGTTCCAAGGCACTGCGCAGCAGATTTTCGCCTAGCTGGGGAGCGGCCACATCGGCGGCGGCGTTAGCGTCGCCCGGTTCGGGTTCAGGCTCTGGCGCCGCAGCAGAAACAGGCTCACCCTCGGACAGGACGGGCGCGACGTGCTCCGGCACCTCGGCGGAGCGGCGACGCAGGGGAAGCATGCGCAGCAGGACGAAGAGCATGTAGAGGGCAACCAGCACGATCAGGCCGATCACCCCTTCGCGCAGGCCCAGCGTCATCCCCCCCAGTTCAAGCGCCGGCACGTTCCCCCCGGATACGGCTGCTTAGAAACCCACCGAGTACTGCAGGCCGACGATGTGCGCGCTGGCATCGTACTTGCCGGCCGGCAGCTGGATACTCGGATCCTTGACGTAGAGGTAGGAATAGCCGAGGTCGACCTTGCCGTGGCGACCGGCATTCCACTGGCCGCCGAGCGACAGCCAGAGGCGGTCGTTGTCCGGCACGCGGGCCGAACGGGATTCGTTGCGGACCGGCGTGCGGTCGTAGGCGATGCCGAACTTCAGCTTGGCGGCGTCGTTGAGCTTGTAGGCGGCGCCCCAGGCGATGCGCCAGGAGTCGTCGTAGTTGAAGGTTTCGCTGGTCACCAGTGCGCCGTCGGCACGACGATAGACATCGAAGCTCTGCAGGGTACTCCAGCGCGTGAAGGAGAGGTCGCCCATCGCTTCCCAGCGGTCGGAAACCTGTTGCCAGACCGACAGGGTGAAGGTGTCCGGCAGTTCGACATCGGCGCGGATCGGCAATGCGCCGTTGATCGTACCTTCCAGCCGGTGCTTGATGGCCGAACGGTAGGCGATGCCGACCCGCATGGCCGGCGACAGCGTGAACAGGGCGCCGGCGTTCCAGCCCCAGGAGGCGTCGTCGCCCTTGAGGGTGACCAGGGCACCAGGGTTGCGGGTCAATTCGCCGTCGATGGTCTGGTAGTTGATACCGAAGCCGAGCGAGACCTTGTCGTTGACACGATAGGCGACCGAGGGATTGAAGTTGATGGTCTTGATTTCCGACTTGATGGCCAGGGCCTGGCCGGCCCAGGTGCTGTCGTATTCGGTAGCCAGCCCGAAAGGCGCCGAGATGCCGAAACCGAGGTAGAGGTCCTTGCTCATCTGCCAGGATACATAGCCGTTGGGCACGGCGGCCCAACCGCCGGCATCGCCGCCCGACTCGACACCGGCGTTGTTGCGGTACTGGTAGCTCGGCCCGACGCCGGTGACCCCGGCGGAAAGCTGGAAGCCGTTCAGTTGCGTCATGCCGGCCGGGTTGAAGAAGACCGTGCTGGCGTTGTCGGCGACGGCAGCCGAGCCGGCATAGGCGGTGCCGAGGCCGCTGGCGTTCTGCTCCAGAAGCTGGAAGGCGGCGGCCGAGGCGGCGCCGGAGAAGGCGACCAGCAGCAGGGCCGGGATGGTACGCAGGGTCATTGTTTTCATGGAGTGGCGGCCTCGTCGGCGGTGAAATTGAGTAACTGTCGGATTTTAGACCAATTCCCGTCGTTTTTCGGATGGAATATTGCGCTTCGCTCCGCCGGTGTTGCTTGTCGCACACTGCCCGGCAGCTGACAGGCGGGCCGGGTGAATGCTACGGTCGGCGGCAAAAATCGGCCAAAAACCATAATCGGGCCGGATTCTCCCGGAAAGCAGGGACTTTTCATATACTGGCGGGATTGCCTTCAACCGGACGATTGCCCCCATGCGCCGCGCCTCCGCCCTGCCCAAACCACCCGCCGGACAGGCGCTGGCCGAAACCCACGTCTGGCTGACGCTGCGCACGCTGCTCCCCTATTTGTGGCGTTATCGCCTGCGCGTCGTGGCGGCGATCAGCTGCCTGGTCGCCGCCAAGGTGGCCAACGTCGGCGTGCCGATGATCTTCAAGGAAATGATCGACGGCCTGTCCGGCAGCCAGCAGTTGCTCGCCCTGCCCATCCTGCTGCTCGTGCTCTACGGCCTGCTCCGCTTCTCGACCTCGCTGTTCACCGAGTTGCGGGAAATCCTCTTTGCCCGCGTCACCCAGCGCGCCGTCCGCCAGGTGTCGCTGGAGGTCTTCCGCCACCTGCATGCGCTGTCGCTGCGCTTTCATCTGGAACGCCAGACCGGCGGCGTGTCGCGCGACATCGAGCGGGGCAGCCGGTCGATCTCCAGCCTGATTTCCTACACGCTGTATTCGATCCTGCCGACGCTGGTCGAGATCGGGCTGGTCCTCGCCATCCTGTTCGTCAAATACGATGCCGGCTACGTGATCATCACGCTGGTCTCGCTGATCAGCTACGTCGTGTTCACGATCAAGGTCAGCAACTGGCGCATCGACATCCGGCGCGCCGTCAATGAAAACGATTCGGCGGCCAACACCAAGGCCGTCGACAGCCTGCTCAACTACGAGACGGTCAAGTATTTCAACAACGAAGCCTGGGAAGCCCGCCGCTACGATGAGCAACTGCTCAAGTGGGAGGATGCGGCGACGCGCAGCCAGACCACGCTGGCTTTCCTCAACCTCGGCCAGGCGGCGATCATCGCCCTCGGCGTCACCGCCATGATGTGGCGCGCGGCGAGCGGCGTGGTGGCCGGCGAGATGACCATCGGCGACCTGGTGCTGGTCAATGCCTTCCTGATCCAGCTCTACATCCCGCTCAATTTCCTCGGCATCGTCTACCGCGAAATCCGCCAGGCGCTGACCGACATCGAGCGGATGTTCAACCTGCTCAAGGAAAACCGCGAGATCGCCGATGCCCCCGACGCCCGCGAGCTGCCGGCCGGCCCGCTGCAGGTCAATTTCGATGCCGTCGACTTTAGCTACGAGCCGGATCGCCAGATCCTGAAGAACCTGAATTTTGCCATCGCCCCCGGCAAGACGGTGGCCGTCGTCGGCCATTCCGGCGCCGGCAAGTCGACGCTGTCGCGGCTGCTTTACCGTTTTTACGATGTCTCCGGCGGCGCCATCCGGATCAACGGCCACGATCTGCGCAGCCTGAAGCAGGCCAGTCTGCGCGCCGCGATCGGCATCGTGCCGCAGGATACCGTGCTGTTCAACGACAGCATTTTCTACAACATCAACTACGGCCGCCCGGAGGCCAGCCGCGACGAGGTCTTCGCCGCCGCCCGGGCTGCCCAGTTGCACGACTTCATCGAGTCGCTGCCGCAAAAATACGAAACCCGGGTCGGCGAGCGCGGCCTGAAGCTGTCAGGCGGCGAAAAGCAGCGCGTCGCGATCGCCCGCGCCCTGCTCAAGAACCCGCCCATCCTGATTTTCGACGAGGCGACCTCGGCCCTCGATTCGGCCACCGAACGCGCCATCCAGACGCAGCTGGAACAGGTCGCCGTCGGCCACACCACGCTGATCATCGCCCACCGCCTGTCGACGGTGATGAACGCCGACGAAATCCTGGTCATGGGCGATGGGCGCATCGTCGAGCGCGGCAATCACGCCGCGCTGCTCGCCGCCAATGGCAGCTATGCCCGGATGTGGACGCTGCAGCAGCAGGAAGCCAGCGAACACGAAAGGACGACGCTTGAGTCCTAGCGAAGCGACCTACCCGGCCAACCACCTGGCGGTCTCGTCGCCGCGCAGCCGCGGCAGCTGGATCCTGCCCTTTGCCGTTTTTCTCGGCCTGGTCTGCATCACCCTGGCCGCCTGGCACTGGCAATCGCGCCTGCAGTTGCAGGCGGAAGAAAGCGCCAATGTTCAGGAGGCCGCGACCATTACCTCGGAAATCCGGGAGCGCCTGCGTCTGCATGCGCAGTTCCTGCGCTCGGTGCATGCCTTTGCCAGCGCGCAGCCTGTGCTCGATCGGCAGTCGTGGCAACGCTTTGCCGGCCTGATCGACACCCGCGGCAGCCTGGCCGGCCTGTTTGCCTTTGCCTACGCACCGGCCGTGCGCGACAGCGAAAGAACAGTTTTTGAAAATTGGGCAAAAAAGCAGGGCGACCGTAGCATTCTCGACATCTCCCTGCCCCCCCATCCCGGACTGATCACGCCGGTCGTGTTCATCGCCCCGGACTCGAGCGCCAACCGCAGCGCCATCGGCTACGACCTGCAATCCGAAAGCCAGCGCCGGGACGGTATCCGCCGCGCCATCCTGAGCCGCGACGTGACAATGTCCGGCCCGATTGTCCTGGTCTTCGACAAGGAAGCCCAGCGCCTGGGCTTTCAACTGATTCAGGCGGTTTTCCGGGAAAGCGAGCCCCAGGAGCGGCCGGAGCAACGACAACACGCCTTTTCCGGCGTCGTCCTGGCCACCTACCGCTACGACGAGTTCATTGGCGCCGTCAGCCATGCCTCGACCAGCCAGCTCGTCTTGCACGTCTCCGACGAGGACCCGAATCCGGAAACCCTGGAGGTCGCTCCGCCCCGCCTGGCCTACAACTCCGACCCCGCTTTCCGGCCGGGCGCCGGCCAACATCCCATTCATCACGAAATCGACATCGGCGGACGCAACTGGATACTGGAGTTCTATCCCCGGGACAAGGCTTCGCCAGCCCTCGACACGCCGGACCTGATGCTGGCCGGCGGATTCGCCGGCAGTACGCTGTTCGCCCTGCTGCTGTTCAACTTGAGCACCTCGCGCGAGCGCGCCGTGCGCTATGCCCGCAAACTGACCGACGAACTGCGCCAGCATCGCGACCACCTGCAGGAGATGGTCGACGAACGCACCGCCAGCCTCGACATGGCATTGACGCAGGCCCGCGCGGCGAACCAGGCCAAAACCGACTTCCTGGCCAACATGTCGCATGAACTGCGCACGCCGATGCACGCCATCATCGGCTTCGTCGAACTCGGCAGCAAACGCGCCCAAGCCGTCAGCGACCCGAAAATCGCCCAGTACTTCCAGCGCATCGACGAAAGCGGCCAGCGCCTGCTCGGCCTGATCGACGAACTGCTCGATCTCTCCAAAATGGATGCCGGGCACATGCAACTGCACTTCGCCGAATTCGATGCCCGGGCACTGATCACGCAGACGGCCGGCCAACTCGATTCGCTGCTCGCCGCCCGCCAGCTGAGCCTCGACATCGACTGCCAAACCGACCAGCTGACGATCACCGCCGATCCGGGACGGATCACCCAGGTCTTCTGCAACCTGCTCTCCAACGCCATCAAGTTCTCGCCCGAGGCGGGCAGCATCCGCATCGAATTCGCCACCGCCGAATTGCCCCGCGGCCGCCGCGCCCAGGATGCCGGCACCCAACCGGCGCTGGCCATCCGGGTCATCGATCAAGGCATCGGCATCCCGGAAAGCGAACTCGAATGCATTTTCGACAAGTTCGTGCAAAGCAGCGCGACCAAGACCGGGGCCGGCGGCACCGGTCTTGGGCTGGCGATTTGCCGGGCGATAGTTGCCCAGCACCGTGGTACGATTGTTGCCCATAACAATCATCCGGGGAACGGCGCCAGCTTCGTCGTTACCCTGCCAATGAATTGCCGGATGGGAACAACGAGACAAAATGACTGACACCCGCGTCCTGCTGGTCGACGACGAACCGCTCAACCTGGAAATCCTGGTCGATTATTTCGAAGGCGAGGCGCCATTCTCGGTCGAGACCGCAGACAGTGGCGAAGCCGCCTGGCAGTTGCTGAAACAATCCGGCCGCGACTTCAAACTGATCCTGCTCGACCGCATGATGCCCGGGCTGGATGGCATCGGCCTGCTCAAACGCATCAAGAGCGACCCGGCGCTCGCTGCGATACCGGTCATCATGCAAACGGCCGCCAATTCGCCGGAACAGATCCGCGAAGGCCTGGAAGCCGGCGCCTATTACTACCTGACCAAGCCCTACCGTCGCGACAACCTGCTGGCCATCGTCCATGCCGCCCTCAGCGATGCCGAAGCCCGCCACACACTAAGCCGTCAGCTTCACCAGCACGTCAACTCCCTGCAGTTCCTCGAACAGGCCGAGTTTTCGATACGTACCATCTACGAAGCCGGCCAACTCGCGTCCTTCGTCGCCCAGGCCTGCCCGAACCCCGATCAGGCGGTGATCGGCATTTCCGAGTTGCTGGTCAATGGCGTCGAGCACGGCAACCTTGGTCTCTCCTACGACGAAAAGACCCGCCTCAAGCAGGAGGACTGCTGGCAAACCGAAATCGACCGCCGTGCCGACCTCCCGGAAAATCGCGACAAACGCGTTCGATTGAAGTATCAACGAGGGAACGGCCAAATCACCTTGCGCGTCAGCGACCAGGGTAATGGTTTCAATTGGCAGGACTTTCTCGAAATGGATCCGGAGCGGGCCTTCGACCCGAACGGACGAGGCATCGCCCTGGCGCGCTTGCTTAGTTTCTCCGGAATCACCTACGAAGGCTGCGGCAATATCGCTGTCGCCACGATCGACCATCGCAGCGACCATTAAGCGCTGAACAACAATGACTCCGCAAAACAACAAGATGAAGGTACTGGCGGTCGATGACAACCGCACCAACCTGCACATCCTTCAGGTCTTCCTGAAAAAGCTCGGGCACGAGGTCATCCTCGCCGAAAACGGCGAGGAGGCCGTGCAAAAATTCGTGACCGAGGCCCCCGACCTCGTCCTGCTCGACATCATGATGCCCGTCATGGACGGATTCGAGGCGGCACGGCAGATCAAGGCAATGTGTCACGACCAGTGGAAGCCTATCATCTTCCTTTCCGCACTGAATCGTGACGAAAATCTGGTTGAAGGCCTGGAAGCCGGCGCCGACGACTACCTGACCAAGCCGATCAACTTCGTCGTCCTCGAAGCCAAGCTGCGCTCGATGCAGCGCTCGCTGACCATGCAGCAGGAATCGATCAACGCCCTGCGCCGGGTCCAGGCCATATCCGACAATGTCCTCGACGCCATCGTCACCAGCGACGAGCGCGGCAACATCGTTTCCGTCAATCAATCCACCGAACGGATTTTCGGCTGGACGTCCAGCGAACTGATTGGCCAGAACGTTTCCATCCTGATTCCCACGACGCAGCGCGAAGCACATGGCCATTCCGTCGAGAATTATTCGGCCGAGAAGCCCTCGCGCATCCTGGGCGCAGAGCGCGAACTCGAAGCATTGCACAAGGACGGTCACCGCTTCCCGGCCACCGTTGCCGTCACTCAGGTAGTTCTTGACGACCAGCGCATGATCATCGGCGTCATCCGAGATATCTCCGAGCGCCGCCAAACGGAGCAGAAACTGCGCGAGAACGCCCGCCAACTGCAGGATTACTACGACCAGACACAGGCCGAACAACAGCTTGCACTACGTCTGATGGAAAAGCAGTTGCATCGGTCCGAACTTCAGGATCTCCGACTGCGCTACAAAGTCATCCCGGCCGAGCACTTCAGTGGCGACATCGTGGCCGCTGCGCGATCCCCCGAAGGTCGTTTCTACGCGCTGCTGGCCGACGCAACTGGCCATGGATTGACAGCAGCCATCAGTGTCCTGCCAGTACTCGCCCTGTTCTACCGAATGACCAAACTGAACCGGACAGTTCGCGAAATCGTGCTTGAACTCAACCAGCAACTCAAGGAATCGATGCCGGTCGGGCGCTTCGTCGCAGTCACCCTGGCATGCCTCGACGAAGTGAGCAGAGAGGGGCAAATCTGGGTTGGCGGCACGCCGGAAGCATTTCTACTCGACCGCTGGGGACGCGTGTCGCGGACCTTCCCATCAGAAAACCTGCCCCTGGGCATCGTTGGCAACGACGAACTGACCGCCCGACCTTCCTGCTTCAGCTGGGCAAGCGAAGACCAGTTGATGCTGTGCTCGGATGGCTTGCTGGAAGCCAGCGACAAATATGGCGAGCAGTTCGGGGGAGCCAGGCTAATCGCAGCCGCCGCGAATACCTCTCCGGCTGATCGCTTTGCCAAGGTCGAGGCAGCCTTGTCCGCCCATCTTCAAGACAACCTCGCCAGCGACGATATATCCCTGATGCTGATCGACTGCATCTAAGATTCAAGCCGATATCGCACAATGCAAAAGGCCGGGAATCCCCGGCCTTTTGCTTGATTGCTCGCTGCTGAAACTGCTTATTCGGCAGTTTCCTCAATTTCCACAGCCTCAGTCGGCTCCGGACGATCCAGCAGTTCGACGAAAGCCATCGGTGCGTTGTCGCCGACGCGGAAGCCACACTTCAGGATGCGAAGGTAGCCACCCGGACGGGTTGCATAGCGCGGGCCGATTTCGGCGAACAGCTTGACCACGATCTCGCGGTCGCGCAGACGGTCAAAAGCCAGACGCTTGTTAGCCAGGGTCGGGTTCTTGCCGAGGGTGATCATCGGTTCGACAACACGGCGCAGTTCCTTGGCCTTCGGCAACGTGGTCTTGATGGCCTCGTGCTTGAGCAGGGAAACGGTCATGTTGCGCAGCATCGCCAGGCGATGGCTGCTGGTGCGGTTCAGTTTGCGAAGTCCATTGCGGTGACGCATGGTTAATCCTTTCTATATTCTGCAGGCGTCCCTTGACTGCCCGGGTTGAAAAAG
>CAIXSK010000438.1 GCA_903922075.1 uncultured beta proteobacterium
ATCCGGCCACTGGCCGCTGCTCCGCTACGACCCGCGCCTGCGCGAGCAGGGCAGGAATCCGCTGTCGGTTGATAGCGCGGCACCGAGCATCCCGTTCAGCGATTTCGCCGGCAACGAGGCGCGCTTTACCATCCTCGAACGCCTGCGCCCGGATGCCTCGGTCAAGTTCATGGCGCAGGCCGGCAAGGATGCCCGGTTGCGCCATCAGGAATATGTCGAACTGTCGGAAATGCGGCTGCCCGAAGCGGCCATCGACGAAAAGGCCCAGGTGGCCGGTGAAAACAAGGAGACCCCCGATGCCTGACCTGTCCACGACCTATCTCGGTTTGCCTCTGAAGAATCCGCTGGTGCCCTCATCGTCGCCGCTCAGTCGCGATCTGGACGCCGCACTGCATCTGGAAGATGCCGGCGCCGCGGCCATCGTCATGCATTCGCTGTTTGAAGAAGACGTGCGGCACGACGAGCAGATGATCGACCGCTTTCTCGTCCATCCCGAGACCTTCGGCGAAGCGGCTGGCCATCTGCCCTTCGGCCACGACTACCAGAGCCGGCTCGACAGCTACCTGGAGCAGATCCAGCGCCTGAAGTCCCGCCTGGCGATCCCGGTCGTCGCCAGCCTGAACGGCTCGTCGCTCAGTGGCTGGGTCGAGCTGGGCAAGGAAATGCAGGCAGCCGGTGCCGACGCGCTCGAACTCAACGCCTGGTACATGCCGAGCGATCCCAAGGTTTCCGGCGAGGCGATCGAGGATCACCACATCTCGCTGTTGCAGGAGCTGAAAACCGCAGTGACGATACCGGTCGGCATGAAACTGTCGCCCTTCTTCTCGTCGCTGCCGCATTTTGTACATCAGGCGGAAACTGCCGGCGCGGCCGGCATCTCGCTGTTCAACCGCTTTTTCCAGCCGGACATCGACCTGGAAACCCTCAGCGTCGTCGACCGCGTCCAGCTTTCGTCGTCGGCCGATACCCTGCTCGCCATGCGCTGGATCGCCATCCTGCGCGGCAGCACAAGCATTTCCCTGGCCGCCACCGGCGGCGTGCACACGGCAGACGATGCCCTGAAAATGCTGCTTGCCGGCGCCGACGTGGTGCACCTGACCAGCGCCCTGCTCAAGCATGGTCCGCAGGTGCTGGGTGAAATGCTGGAAGGAATCAGCCAATGGCTGGAAAAACGGGAGTATCTCTCGGTCGCTCAACTGAAAGGCTCGATGAGCCAGCAGAACTCGCCCAACCCGAGCACCTTCGCCCGGGCGGCCTACCTGCATGTGCTGGATTCGTTTTCGCCGCCGGCCGGGGTGAGGTACTGAATTCATTCGGGCAAGCGCTGATCGCTGATCGGCAAACGAATCGAGCATAAAAAAGGGAGCGCCGAGGCGCTCCCTGAGCTCGCATGCCTGAACTGCTTAGTGGCTGCGGGAAAGCTTGCGGCTGCGGCGTCCAGCGGCCAGTCCGAGCAAGCCCAGACCGATCAGCGCGATGCTGCCCGGTTCCGGAACCTGGATGGTCGTGCAACCGTCGCGACCAACGCAGGCGGCACCGATGAACAGATTTTCAAAGCCATTGTTCAGTTCCTGGAAATCGACTCTGACCTGCATTTCGGTGTAGTCGTTCGACCAGATCAGGTCGTTGAGCAATTCCGAAAAGATTGCGTAGGAGACATCGTTTTGGCCGAGATTGTGCTCGAAGGTGTGGCTATCCGTTTCGTTGCCATCGCAAGGCACGATGTTGGCCGCCGTGGCATTGGCAAATGCCACGTTGTAGCAAAGCGTGACCGGGCCGCCGCTCAGCACGTAATCGCCATGACCGAAGGCGAGCGGCGAGCCGGAGCCTACGTCGTTCAGCAT
This sequence comes from uncultured beta proteobacterium, assembly GCA_903922075.1. Taxonomy (GTDB): domain Bacteria; phylum Pseudomonadota; class Gammaproteobacteria; order Burkholderiales; family Rhodocyclaceae; genus Azonexus. The sequence goes on from CAIXSK010000438.1 coordinate 1,845, forward strand.
GAAAGTCATGGGGCCGTTGTTGCCGACCAGCGTGATCTCAGCCCAGGCCCAGAGGTTGTTCGAGATATTGCCGCTCTGGTTGTTGTTGAAATAGGCCACCATGTCGTGCTGGACGCCACCGAAGGTCAGGTAATCGCGCAATGATGTCAGCGAAATGTTCCACGTCGGCCCGCCGGCAGCAGTCGTCGTCGAATAGTTACCCGTGCCGTTGCCAGCCAGATTCGGGAAATCGAAACCGTTTTGTACGGTGCCGCTCAGGCCCAGATCCTGGTTGTTCTGGTTGCCGCCGGCACCGGTGCCGATGACCAGCGCATCCTGAATGGTGTTGGCGGTGTTGAACATGTAGGCCGGACCGCCGGCCGAGGTCGATGCCCAATGGAGGATCGGCATCGAATAGGACTCAAAGTCACCGTACGTGGTCGAGTAGGGCAGGCCAGCGGCGGGGAGGTTCAGCACGGGTACCGGTGCGGCGAAAGCCGGGGAAAGACTCAGCAGGCTACCGGCGATAACGAATGGGCGAATGATGTTCATGATGGCTCCAAACGAGTTTTATTATTGACAGCTTATGCACAGCAAAACATATGCCGGAGCGGGTTTATTATTGAAAACAAAGATTATTTATAAAAATCATCAAATTCATTATGCATAACTGTAAAAATACTCGACACTGATCCCGGGTGGGGGGCCGGGTGTCGGTATTCATAGGGCATTGAATGGGAGAGCGGCGCCAGACGCTGCGTTGGTTTAGTGCGCTGTTTTCAGAATTCGAATATTTGTTGTTTTGCCGCTTATTCCAGGTGCTCGACCATCAACTGCGGGCTTTCGACGCCCATGTATTCGTTGATCGCTAGCCGGTAGGCGAGGCGGGTGCGGTTGCCGGGCTGGGTGCTGAAGTTGAACTGGATGGCGTCGATGCGGGTGTTGCCCTTGCGCAGGCGCAGTTTGAGGTGTTTTTCCTTGAGCACGCGTTGCTGTTCGACGTCGAATTCGTCCATGAACAGCGGCGCCGGGAAGCCCTGGCCCCAGATTTCGTTTTCCAGCAGGCGGGCGGTTTCCAGCGAGATGTAGCCGCCTTCGAGGTTGCCGTCGGTTTCCAGCGTCCGGGTCAGGTCGGCCGGGGCGAGCAGTTCGCCGGCCACCTCGGCGAACAGGGATTTGAATTTTTCGAAATTTTCGGCGTTCACCGTGGCGCCGGCCGCCATGGCGTGGCCGCCGAAGCGGATGAGCAGGCCGGGGGCGCGTTTGGCGACGAGGTCGAGCGCATCGCGCAGGTGCAGGCCGGGGATCGAGCGGCCGGAGCCCTTGACGATGCCGCCTTCGCCGGGCGCGAAGGCGAAGACCGGGCGGTGCAGCTTGTCCTTGATGCGCGAGGCGAGGATGCCGACAACGCCTTCGTGCCAGCTTTCGTCGAAGAGTGCGATGCCGGGCGAAGCCTCGTTGGCGTCGAG
>CAIXSK010000439.1 GCA_903922075.1 uncultured beta proteobacterium
ATCGACGAAGAGCGTCGTCGTATCTCCCTCGGCATGAAGCAGTGTCAAGCCAATCCGTGGGACGATTTCGCGATGAACCACAAGAAGGGCGACAAGGTTAAGGGCGCCATCAAGTCGATCACCGACTTCGGCATCTTCATCGGCCTGCCCGGCGGCATCGACGGCCTGGTTCACCTGTCCGACCTGTCCTGGTCCGCGACCGGCGAGGAAGCGATCCGCAACTTCAAGAAGGGCGACGAAGTCGAAGCCGTTGTGCTCGGCATCGACGTCGAGAAGGAGCGTATCTCCCTGGGCATCAAGCAGCTCGAAGGCGATCCGTACACCAACTTCATCGCTACCCACGAGAAGAACAGCATCGTGCGCGCCACCGTCAAGACGGTCGATGCCCGCGGTGCCGTGCTGACCCTGGACGGCGAGAACGAAGGTTACCTGCGTGCTTCCGAATTCTCGCGTGATCGTATCGACGACCTGTCGCAACACCTGAAGGTGGGCGATGTGGTTGAAGCCATGATCATCAACGTGGATCGCAAGACCCGTGGCATCAACCTGTCGATCAAGGCCAAGGACAATGCCGAACAGCACGAAGCGATGCAGAAGCTGTCTGCCGAATCTTCCGCTGCTGCCTCCGGCACGACCAACCTCGGCGCCCTGCTGAAGGCCAAGCTCAACCAGCAAGGCTGATAAGGCAAAAGCATGACCAAATCCGAGCTCATCGCCCAGCTGGCGGAGCGTTTTCCGCAGTTGGTGGCGAAGGATGCTGATTTTGCGGTCAAGATGATTCTCGATGCGATGTCCGAAGCACTTGTGCGAGGAGATCGTATCGAGATCCGCGGATTCGGCAGCTTTGCGCTCAACTACCGTCCCCCGCGCGTTGGACGCAATCCCAAATCGGGGGAAAAGGTCAGCGTGCCGGCGAAATGGGTTCCCCACTTCAAGGCCGGAAAAGAATTGCGCGAAAGGGTCGATCAGGCGATCTGACGCCGGACTTGGCCCAATGTGGTAGATTCGGGGCAGTGAAATTTCACTGCCCCTTTTTATTGAATGTCATGACCGCTTTGACCTGGGCCATCAGGCTTATCATCTTCGCCTTTTTGATCGTGTTTTCTGTCCAGAACACCGAAACGGCAACGCTTCGTCTGCTGCCTGGCCAGGATTGGCAGGCACCGCTGGTTATCGTCCTGCTCCTGTTTTTCGTCAGCGGGGCGGTGCTTGGCGCGCTTTCCCTGGTGGGTGTGATCTTTCGCCAGCGCCGGGAAATCTCTCGCCTGAAGCGCGGCGCCAACCGTGCTTCGCAGGTTGCGAATGCGGATATCCCTCCCGTCGTATGAACGAGTTTTTTGATTATTGGCAACTGCTGCTCATCCCGGTCTTTTTTGGTTTGGGCTGGGCGGCGGCGCGCGTTGACATGCGCCAGGTGGTGCATGAATCCCGTTCGCTTCCCCGCTCATATTTCCAGGGCCTGAATTTCCTGCTCAACGAGCAACCGGACAAGGCCATCGATTCCTTCCTCGAAGTTGCCAAGGTTGACTCGCAGACGGTCGAACTGCATTTCGCGCTGGGTAACCTGTTCCGGCGGCGCGGGGAGACCGAGCGCGCCATCCGCATGCACCAGAATCTGATCGACCTGCCTGACCTCGACGACAAGGTTCGCCTGCAGGCTTTGTCGGAACTGGGCCAGGATTATCTGAAGGCCGGGTTGCTCGACCGGGCAGAGGAAATCTTCAACAAGCTGCTGGGGACTTCCTTCGAGGAAGAGGCCAAGCGCAACCTGCTGGAAATCTATCAGGTCGAAAAGGAATGGCTGAAGGCCATTGAAATCGCCCGCGAATTGCCGGACGTCGCTTCGCACCGGGACATCGCCGAGTATTACTGCGAACTGGCGGCCAACGAAATCATGCGTTCGCGCGCCGACACGGCGCGCGAATATCTCGATGTGGCGATGCAGGAAAACCGGAAATGCGTCCGCGCCAGCTTGCTGCAAGGCGATCTGCTGCTCCAGGAGGGCCGCCTGCCGGAGGCCATTGAGGCTTGGCAGCGCATCGAGCAGCAGGATCCGTCTTACTTGGCGCTGGTCGCCCAACGGTTGCTCGAAACCTACCGCAAGCTGGAGCGGCCGGCTGAGGGCATTGCGCTGCTCAGCGGCTATCTCGAACGCTATCCCTCGCTCGATTTGCTCGACGTCGTCTACCAGCTGGTGCTGGAGAGTGATGGCACCGAGGCGGCCTATCGTCTGGTGCGCGCCGAACTGCAGCGCAATCCGACCCTGCTTGGCCTGGAAAAACTGATGAGTGCCCGGCTGCCTTTGGCGGCACCCGAGGTGCGGCCGGATGTCGAACTGGCCAAGACCATCATCCAGGGGTATACCAAACGACTGTCGCGCTATCGGTGCGATAATTGCGGTTTCAAGGCCCGCCAGTTCTACTGGCGCTGTCCGGCCTGCGGTGGCTGGGAAACCTATCCGCCGCGCCGTAGCGAAGAATTCGATCAATCCTTGTAGGAATTTCTATGAAAATCACCGTTGTCGGTACCGGTTACGTCGGACTGGTCAGTGGCACCTGCCTGGCCGAAGTGGGCAATGACGTCCTCTGCCTGGATGTCGATCCTGCCAAGATCAAGATTCTCGAAGACGGCGGCATTCCGATCTACGAACCGGGTTTGCAGGAAATGGTTCGGCGCAACGTCGCTGCCGGCCGCCTGCATTTCACGACCGACATCGAAAAAGCCGTGCAGCACGGCACCGTTCAGTTCATCGCCGTCGGCACGCCGCCGGACGAGGACGGTTCGGCCGACCTGCAATATGTGCTCGGCGCCGCCCGCAACATCGGCCGCCTGATGACCGACTACAAGGTCGTCGTCGACAAGAGCACGGTGCCGGTCGGTACTGGCGCCAAGGTGCATGCGGCGATTGCCGACGAACTGGCCAAGCGCGGCGTCAATACGCCGTACAGCGTGGTTTCCAATCCGGAATTCCTGAAGGAAGGTGCGGCGGTCGAGGACTTCATGCGCCCCGATCGCATCGTCGTCGGCGCCGAGGACGACCAGGCCATTCATCTGATGCGCGCCCTGTATGCGCCTTTCCAGCGCAATCACGAGCGCCTGATTGTCACCGACATCAAGAGTGCCGAACTGACCAAGTACGCGGCCAACGCGATGCTGGCGACGCGGATCAGCTTCATGAACGAACTGGCCAACCTGGCCGAGGTGCTCGGCGCGGACATTGAAATGGTTCGCCAGGGCATCGGTTCCGATCCCCGTATTGGCTACCACTTCCTCTATCCGGGCTGCGGCTACGGCGGCTCCTGTTTCCCGAAGGACGTCAAGGCACTGATCAAGACCGCCCAGGACGACGCCGACATCACCCTGAAGGTGCTGACCGCGGTCGAAGAGGCCAACGACGCCCAGAAGCACTTGCTGACCAAGAAACTGAAGGCCCGCTTCGGCGACTTGAAGGGCATGCATTTCGCGTTGTGGGGCCTGGCCTTCAAGCCGAATACCGACGACATGCGTGAGGCGCCGAGCCGCGAGTTGATCGCCGACCTGTTCGAGGCAGGTGCGACCGTCACTGCCTACGATCCGGTCGCGATGCACGAAACGCAGCGTATCTTCGGCGACGAACCGTATCTGAAGTACGCCGAGAATCCGATGGGGGCGCTTGCCGGCGCCGACGCCCTGGTCATCGTGACCGAATGGAAGGAATTCCGCAGTCCCGATTTCGACGAGATCAAGAAGACCCTGAAGAACCCGGTGATCTTCGATGGCCGCAACCTGTACGACCCGAAGTTCGTGCGTGGCTCCGGCATCGAATATTTCGCCATCGGGCGCTGAATGGTTCGCGGAATCGGCTTGATGGCCGGCGTGCAGTAAGGAAGGGAGCGGTATGTACATCGTCGTTACCGGTGCGGCCGGCCTTGTCGGGTCCAACATCGTCAAGGCGCTCAACGCGCGTGGCCTCAGGAATATCATCGCCGTCGACAATCTGACCAAGGCCGACAAGTTCAGGAATCTGGTCGGCTGCGACATCGTCGATTACCTCGACAAGCACGATTTCATCGAGCGCATCCAGGCCGGGCATTTCGACGGCGAGATCGATGCCGTTTTCCATCAGGGCGCTTGTTCAGATCCGATGGAAACCGACGGTCGCTACATCATGGAGAACAACTACCGTTACTCGATGATCCTGCTCGACTGGTGCCTGGATCAGGACGTCCAGTTCCTGTATGCCTCCAGCGCCGCCATTTATGGCGCTGGTAGCGTGGTCAGGGAAGAGCGGCAGTACGAAGTGCCGCTGGACGTCTGCGGCTACGCCAAGTTCCTGTTCGACCAGATTGTTCGCCAGCGCTTGGCGCAGAACCCGTCTTCGCAGATCGTCGGCTTGCGTTACTTCAACGTCTACGGTCCGGGCGAAGCGCACAAGGGGCCGGTGGCCTCGTTACCTCACCAGTGCTTCGGGCAGTTGCAGGCCGATGGCAAGATCAGCTTGGGCGACGGCTTGCAGGGCGATTTCGTGTTCGTTGGCGATGTCGCCAAGGTCAATCTGTATTTCTTGGATCACCCGGAAAAATCAGGCATCTTCAACCTGGGTTCCGGCCGTGCGCAGAGTTTCGATGACGTGGCAAATGCTACGGTCAATGGCATAAAAAGGGCAAAAAGCGAATCGCCGCTGACCTTGGCGGAATCGCGGGCCCAGGGCTTGCTGGAATATATTGCCTTCCCCGAGGCCCAAGGGGGGAGGTGTCAAACCTTCATGGCGGCCGATCTGACGCGTCTACGCGAAGCCGGCTACGATGCGCCGATGACGACGCTGGAAGAAGGCGTTTACCAATATGTCGAATGGCTCCAGAAAAATGTATAAAACCCTGCAGGACTTCGTAGGAAACACCCCGCTGGTGCGCCTGGTGCGCATTCCGGGGGCGGACAACGACCAGCGTAACAATGTCATCCTGGCCAAGCTGGAAGGCAACAACCCGGCCGGTTCGGTCAAGGACCGCCCGGCCCTGTCGATGATCGTCCATGCCGAGGCGCGGGGCGACATCAAGCCGGGCGACACCCTGATCGAGGCGACCTCCGGCAATACCGGCATCGCGCTGGCCATGGCGGCAGCGATGAAGGGCTACCGGATGATCCTGGTCATGCCGGAAAACCAGAGCATCGAGCGCCGCCAGACGATGCGCGCCTTTGGCGCCGAACTGGTGCTGACCCCCCGCGAAGGCGGCATGGAGTTGTGTCGCGACGTCGCCGAGAAAATGCGCGACGAAGGCAAGGGCATCATCCTCGACCAGTTCGCCAACCCGGACAATCCGCTGGCCCACATCGAAGGCACCGGCCCGGAAATCTGGCGCGATACGGAAGGCCGGATCACTCATTTCGTCTCCAGCATGGGCACCACCGGCACCATCATGGGCACCTCGGCTTTCCTGAAGACCCAGAACCCGGCGATCCAGATCGTCGGCTGCCAGCCGGAAGAGGGCAGCCAGATTCCCGGCATCCGCAAGTGGCCGGAAGCCTATCTGCCGAAGATCTTCGACCGCAGCCGGGTCGACCGCGTCGAGAACGTCAGCCAGGCCGATGCCGAGGCGATGACCCGCCGGCTGGCCATGGAAGAAGGCATCTTTGCCGGTATTTCCTCGGGTGGCGCGCTGGCCGTCGCGATGCGCCTGGCGCAGGAACTCGAAAACGCGGTGATCGTCACCATCGTCTGCGATCGCGGCGACCGCTACCTGTCGACGGGCGTCTTTCCGGCATGAAGCCGGTTCTCGTCTTCGACATCGAGACCATTCCCGACGTCGCCGGCCTGCGTCGGCTCAACGACCTGGCCGATGCGCTTTCCGACGACGAAGTCGCCGAACTCGCCTTCCAGCAACGGCGGGCCAAGACCGGCAACGATTTCCTGCAATTGCACCTGCAGCGCGTGGTGACCATCTCCTGCGTGCTGCGTACCGGCGAAGGTCTCAAGGTCTGGTCGCTGTCCGAACCGGACCTGAATGAGGGAGCGATCATCCAGCGCTTCTTCGACGGCATCGAGAAATTCACGCCGCAGATCGTTTCCTGGAACGGCGGCGGCTTCGACCTGCCGGTGCTGCACTACCGCGGCATGCTGCACGGCGTTGCGGCGCCGCGCTACTGGGATCTCGGTGACGGCGACTACGCCGATTCGCGCGATTTCAAGTGGAACAACTACATCAGCCGTTACCACACGCGCCATCTTGACCTGATGGACCTGCTGGCGCTGTATAACGGCCGCGCCAATGCGCCGCTCGACGATCTGGCCAAGCTGTTCGGCTTCCCCGGCAAGCTCGGCATGGATGGCGGCAAGGTCTGGGAAGCCTGGCAGGCCGGCAAGATCGCCGAGATTCGCGACTATTGCGAAACCGACGTGATCAATACTTACCTCGTCTATAACCGCTTCCGCCGCCTGCGCGGCGAGCTGACCGCTGAAGAAGAAGTCGCCGAAGGCGAATTCGTCAAGGCGCAACTGGCCAAAATCGGCGCGCCGCACTGGCAGGAGTTTCTCGCCGCCTGGCGCTGAATCAAGCCGGGGACGGCGTTATAATCGCAAGTTCTCAAACCTGATCGCAGAGAGATAAAAATGGCACTCAACAACGTTCCGTCCGGCAAGTCCCTCCCCAACGATTTCAATGTCATCATCGAGATCACGGCGCATTCCGACCCCGTCAAGTACGAAGTCGATAAGGAAAGCGGCGCGATTTTCGTCGATCGCTTCATGTCGACGTCCATGCACTATCCGTGCAACTACGGCTACATCCCGCACACCATCGCCGGCGACGGCGACCCGGTCGACGTGCTGGTGGTCAGCCCCTTCCCGCTGCCGCCGGGCGTTGTCGTCCGCTGCCGCCCGATCGGCATGCTGGCCATGACCGACGAAGCCGGTGAAGACGCCAAGCTGCTGGCCGTGCCGGTCGACAAACTGACCCCGATGTACCGCAACATCCAGACCCACGCCGACATGCCCGCCCTGCTGCTCGACCAGATCG
>CAIXSK010000440.1 GCA_903922075.1 uncultured beta proteobacterium
CACGCCGTGCGCGGCACACTGACCACCGAGATGTGGGAAACGCTGAACGCCACCTGGCTGGAGGCCAAGGAGAAGAGTTTCGAGCAACTGCTCGGCGCCGGCATCGGCGACTACTTCGAATGGGTCAAGATGCGTTCCTCGCTGTCGCGCGGCACGACGCTCGGCACGCTGTTGCAGGACGAGGCGTTTCATTTCATCCGCCTCGGCACCTTGCTCGAACGTGCCGACAACACGGCGCGCATCCTTGATGTCAAATACCACGTCCTGCGTTCGCATGGCGACGAGGGGGCGACCGACTTCTACGAGTGGGGGGCGCTGCTGCGTTCGGTGTCGGCTTTCGAGGTCTACCGCAAGGTCTATCGCGACGTGATCACCCCGGACCGTGTGGCGGAGCTGCTGATCCTCAACAAGGACATGCCGCGCTCCTTGCACTTCTGCCTGAACGGCGTGATCAAGGTCCTCGACCTGATCGCCAATCGCCAGTCCGGTGAAACGGCGCGCCAGACCGGTCTTCTGCACGCCCAGCTGCATTACGGGCGGATCGAGGATATCCTGGCCCTTGGCCTGCACGAGTGGCTGACCGATTTCATGGACCGCATTTACCTGCTTGGCGACGGGATCAGCAAGGATTTCCTGGTCCCGATGGCGGAAGCGGCCTGATTCATTGGCGCCATCTATTTCGGTTTTTGCCGTTTTTTTGGGCCGACCGTAGCATTTCGACGACGGTGCCCTGAATATGTCGCTGGCGCAGCCGGCAAAAAAATGCCCGCAATCATGCGGGCATTTTTGCGACAGCGGGTGCCGGGATTACTTGGACTTCTTGACAGCCTTGGCGGTCGCGCTGGTGGCAGCGGCGATGTTGCTCTGGGCCATGTCGGTCACTTGCTGGGCAGCCTTGCGCATGTTGTCGAAAGCGGAGTTGGCGGCAGCAATGGCGCTCTGCACGGCGGCGACGGCAACGTCGGAACCGGCCGGGGCGGACTTGGCAGCCTTTTCCAGCATGGCGGCAACGTTCTTCTGGAAATCGCCGAACTGGGCTTCGACCATCTTGGCCAGTTGTTCTTGCGTTTCAGTGGAGATTTCATAGACCGACTTGCCGTAGGCAACAGCCTTCTCGACATTCGGCTTGGCCAGGGAGGCCTGGATGGTCAGGGCTTCCTGCGGATCCTTGGCGCCCATGATGGCCTTGGCGTTGGAAACCGAGTCTTCCAGCACGGAACGGGCGGTTTCCAGGTTCAGGGTGGCGATACGCTCGGCAGAAGCCAGGGCGGTATTGGCGACGGACAGCAGGGAATCGACAGCGGCCTTGTTGGCGGCGGCGAATTGCTCGGGATTGATAGACATCGGACGCTCCTTAAGTGAGGGAATAAAATTACAACGGTTTTATTGTAACAGTATATTTTTAAAATATGTTGCGCTGCAGCAATGAAAATTGCTGATCTAGATCAACAGTTTGGCGAGTTGTGCTCGAAACGAATGTTTGAAACGACAGCGTAATAATGCGATGTTTGGCAGCAAGTGTTTTTCGGGCCAGAATACTGTCACGGCGTTGTAGCGGCGGCGCTGAATCGTTGAAACAGTATTTCAACAATGCCCGGTGCGCCGCTGATTCCTGTTGGGGGCCGGTGATAAAATTCGCCCCCTTCCGCCCCGAACAATCCTCATGCATTTTGACGTCATCATCGTCGGTGCCGGCGCCGCCGGCATGATGTGCGCTGCCCAGGCCGGAGCAAGGGGGCGGCGCGTTCTGCTCGTCGACCACTCGGCCAAACTCGGAGAGCGCATACGTATCTCGGGGGGCGGGCGCTGCAATTTCACCAACCGGACGGTCAGCGCCGAGAACTATCTCTCCCAGAACCCGCATTTCTGCCGCTCGGCGCTTGCGCGCTTCTCGCAATTTGATTTCATTGCGCTGGTCGAAAAGCGACGCATCCCGTACCACGAGCGCGACCACGGCCAGCTTTTCTGCGATGAGTCGGCCGAAGAGATCATCGACATGCTGCGCGATGCCTGTGATGAGGCCGGTGTCAAATGGGCCAATCCCTGTGCGGTGGGACACATCGAGCGCAATGAAGATCACCCGGTGAAACGCTATCTGGTGGCGACCGACAACGGTCGTTTCACCTGCCAGTCGCTGGTCGTCGCCACCGGTGGGCTGGCCATTCCGAAAATCGGCGCCAGCCCGTTTGGCTACCGGCTGGCCGAGCAGTTCGGTATTCCCGTCATTGCCCCCAAACCCGCCCTGGTGCCGCTCGCCCTGGCGCCGGAAGTGCTCGAACCGATCAAGCCGCTGGCCGGTGCGACGCTCGACGCCACGGCGCGATTCGGACCGGCCGGTTTCCGCGAAAACGTGCTGATCACCCATCGCGGCCTTTCGGGGCCGGCCATCCTGCAAATCTCCAGCTACTGGCAGATGCAGGAATACCGGGCGGGTAAGAAATTGCCGGTTGAAATCGACCTGCTGCCCGGCCTCGATGCCGGCGCCTGGCTGGAAGAGCATCGGCAGGGGCGCATGCATCTTCCCAATCTGCTGGCCGAGTACCTGCCGCGCCGCTTCGCTCACGAATGGTGTGCGCTCTACGGCGGCGAAAAGCTGCTGACACGACCGATCAGCGAACTCGGTCGACGTGATCTCGACGCCATCGCCGCCAGACTCAATGCCTGGCCGCTGATGCCGGCCGGCACCCTCGGTTTCGCCAAGGCCGAGGTGACCCTCGGCGGGGTATCGACGGCCGCATTGTCGTCAAAAACCATGGAAGCCACCGATGTTGCCGGGCTCTATTTCATCGGCGAGGTAGTCGACGTCACCGGCTGGTTGGGCGGTTACAACTTCCAGTGGGCCTGGTCGTCGGGTTGGGTGGCCGGGCAGTTCGTTTAGGCGGATTGCACCATCGACAACGCCGCCGCCTCCGCCACCTTGATGCCATCGACACCGGCCGACAGGATGCCGCCGGCGTAGCCGGCGCCTTCGCCGGCCGGGTAGAGGCCGCGGGTGTTGATGCTCTGGTAGTCGGCGCCGCGCTTGATGCGGATCGGCGACGAAGTGCGCGTCTCGACGCCGGTCAGCACCGCGTCGGCCATGGCGAAGCCACGGATCTGCTTGTCGAAGGCGGGGATGGCCTCGCGCAGGGCTTCAATGACAAAGGGCGGGACGCAACTGGCCAGGTCGGTCATGTGCACGCCGGGCTGGTAGGAGGGATCGACGGCGCCGAGCGCCGTTGACGGCCGGCCGGCCAGGAAATCGCCGACGCGCTGGGCCGGGGCCGCGTAATTGCCGCCGCCGGCGACGAAGGCGGCCGATTCCCAGTGGCGCTGGAAATCGATGCCGGCCAGCGGGTTGGTCTTGTAGTCGCCGGGGAAGTCCTCGGGTTTGACTTCGACGACCAGCGCCGCGTTGGCGTTGCGCTCGGCGCGCGAATACTGGCTCATGCCGTTGGTCACGACGCGGCCTTCTTCCGAGGTGGCGGCGACGACCTGGCCGCCCGGGCACATGCAGAAACTGTAGGCGGCGCGGCCGTTCTTGCAGTGATGGACCAGCTTGTAGTCGGCAGCGCCGAGGATTTCGTTGCCGGCGTTGGGGCCGAAGCGGGCCTGGTCGATCAGGGCCTGCGGGTGCTCGACGCGGAAGCCGATCGAGAAGGGCTTGGCCTCGATATAGACCCCTTGCTCGTGCAGCATCTGGAAGGTGTCGCGGGCGCTGTGGCCGATGGCGAGCACGACATGGTCGGTGGCGATGGTCGAGCCATCGGCGAGGACGACGCCGCGCACCTGATGGTCATCGATGACCAGCCGCTCGACCTTGCTGCCGAAGCGGATCTCGCCGCCCAGGTCGGTGATCGTGGCGCGGATGTTCTCGACCATCTTGACCAGCCGGAAGGTGCCGATGTGCGGCTTGCTGACGTACATGATCTCGTCCGGCGCGCCGGCCTTGACGAATTCTTCGAGTACCTTGCGGCCGTGGTGCTGCGGGTCCTTGATCTGGCTGTACAGCTTGCCATCCGAGAAGGTGCCGGCGCCGCCTTCGCCGAACTGGACGTTCGATTCCGGGTTCAGCTTGTTGTTGCGCCACAGGCCCCAGGTGTCCTTGGTCCGTTCGCGCACGGCCTTGCCGCGTTCGAGGATGATCGGCTTGAAGCCCATCCGGGCCAGCATCAGCCCAGCCAGCAGGCCGCAGGGGCCGGTGCCGATGACGACCGGGCGGGTCGGCAGGTCGGCCGGGGCGTGGGCGACGAACTTGTAAGTGGTGTCCGGCGTCGGGCCAAGGTGGCGATCATCGGCAAACTTGGCGAGTAGCGCGGCTTCGTCGGCGACGGTCAAATCGAGCGTGTAGATCAGCACGATCGCCGACTTCTTGCGCGCATCGTAGCTGCGCTTGAAGATCGAGAAATCGAGCAGTTCGCCATCGGTGATACCCAGGCGCTGGCAGATCGCCGGGCGCAGCGCGTCGGCGGCGTGATCGAGCGGCAGCTTCAGTTCGGTCAGTCGCAGCATGCCGTGCTCTCAGCGTTCCTTGAACTGCTTGTGGCAGCTCTTGCAGGCCTGGTGAACCTTGTCGTAGGCGGCTTCGGACTGCGCCTTGTCCTTGCGCTGGGCCGCAGTCAGCAGAGTATCGGTGGCGGCGAGGAAGGCCTGTTTTTCCTTTTCGAATTGTTCGGGCTGCTGCCACAACTCGGGTGTCGCCTTGGTCGGCGGGTAGTTGGTGTCCGGGCCGAAATGCGACCACGGGGCATCGCGCCGGGCCATCAGCCGTTCGGCGTGCATGGCGAACTTGTCGGCGTCGTAGCGGTTCTCGCGCAGCATCACGCCCATCGGCTCGAAAGCCTTGACGATCTCCTTGAACGCCGTCTGCCGCGTCTTGACCGGCTGGCCGGGCCGCGTATCCTCGACCTCGCCGCAGCCGGCAAGGAATGCTACGGTCGAGAGCAAAAAAAGGCAAAATTTGAAAGACTGGAACATGGCAGGCGATCGTCATCTGGGCTAACCCGGGAGCGCGAATTATACGGGCTGCGCGATGGCGGTGCCGAGCGGAAAGCCGGGAAGGGAGAAGGGGAGCGCGTGCCGATGCCAGACCGCCGGTGAAAAACGGCTTTTCCCGGGGTGACCGCAAGACTGCCGATGGTTCGGCCATGGCAACTCCCCGGCGGGCAGCGGGTTGGTTTCAGTAGCGATACGGATCGTTGGGGCGCCGGTCCTGTCGATTCGGCACGCCATCCCGGTCGCGGTCGCGATTCCAGGAACCATCGTGGTCGCGGTGATGCCTGCCGTCCCGGTAATGGTCGTCGTAAACCACGCAGCCGGACAACAGGCTGACCAAGGCAATCAGTAACACAGCAAGTTTTTTCATGGCATTTCCTGACTCGATCCAAGGTTTGCTCAATGTCCGGTCCCGATCCGGCATTCCTGCTGCCGGTCTCGCCTGCTGGACCGGCATACTGACTCGGACAAGGCGGCGGTGCCCAATGTTCCCCGGTGACTTTCCGGCTCGCCGCCCGAGCCCCGGCTTGCGGTAAAGTGCTCGGTCAAACCCGTCAAGGAACCTTCCCATGTTCGATCTCTACATCGGCAACAAGAACTACTCGTCCTGGTCCCTGCGTCCCTGGCTGCTGATGAAGCATTTCGGCATTCCCTTTGCCGAGCATATGGTGTCGGTCGCCGGGCGCGACTACAACGCTGCGCTCAAGCCGCTGGCCGGCAATGCCCGGGTGCCCTGCCTGCATGAAGACGGCTTCCAGGTCTGGGAGAGCATCGCCATCGCCGAAACCCTGGCCGAACGTCATTCGCAGATGTGGCCCGCCGATCCGCAGGCCCGGGCACGGGCGCGCAGCATCTCGGCCGAAATGCACGCCGGCTTCGCCAAGTTGCGTACCGCCATGCCGATGAACCTTAAGCTCCGGCTCAAGGGCAAGCCGGCGACGCCGGAGGTCCAGCGCGACATCGATCGCATCATCGAAATCTGGCAGGAGGCGCGCAGCCGTTTCGCCACCGGCGATGGTCCCTGGCTGTTCGGCGATTTCTCGGTGGCCGACGCGATGTTTGCCCCGATTGTCTGCCGCTTCAACGTCTACAACGTGCCCTTGCCGCCCCAGGTGGCTGCTTACCGCGATGCCATGCTCGCCCATCCGGCGCTGCAGGAATGGCACGCTGCCGCCCTGGCCGAAACCGAGGCGCACGAACATTACGACCGCCTGGCCGAGGAGTACGGCGGCCCGCGCTGAGCGCTGCGCGCGCAGCGATACTTGCCGGCTCCCGCTGCGGTCGCGAAATCGCCCGATTTTTCCGGGCGACCGTAGGCTTCGCCCATCCCGGGACCCGGCGGCGGGTTTGCAAGTACGCCCGCTGCGGTTACCATGACTTGATTTGATTCATATCAAAAGCCACAATGTGGCCGCTAGATGCCAAATGCATTGGCAATGATCATGGTTCCAGTTGAGGAGAGAGCATGCGGGATTTTCAGCCGATACAGATCGATACCCTTTTGAGTCGCATCCCCCTGTTTGAGGGGCTGGCGCCGGAAGAGCTGGCCAAAATGGCGAAAGGCGTGCATCAGCAACGGGTCGCCAAGGGAGAAACGCTGTTCCGGCAAGGCGATGCCTGCACCGGGTTCCACGTCCTGGTCTACGGTCAGATCAAACTGGGACTCTCGTCCCCGCAGGGAACCGAGAAGGTCGTCGAGATCATCCAGGCCGGACAGAGCTTCGGCGAAGCCATTATGTTCATGGACAAGGCCTATTTCGTTTTCGCCGAGGCGCTGACCGACTCGCTGTTGCTGCATATCTCGAAGGCGGCGATTAACGAAGAGTTGCAGGCCGACCACGCTTTCGTCCGGAAAATGTTGGCCGGCATGGCCATGCGCCTGCATCAGCTGATGATCGATGTCGAATCGTATTCACTGCATTCCGGAACGCAGCGGGTCATCGGCTATCTGATGTACGAGCTGCCGGAGCACGAGCATGGCAAGGACAATGTCGTGCTTGAACTAGCCGCCAACAAGGGCGTGATTGCCTCACGCCTGAATCTCACCCAGGAGCATTTCTCGCGCATCCTGCACGACCTGATCGAACTTGGCTTGATCGCGGTCGACGGAAAGCGGATTCATATCCCCAGCGTGCCCAAACTGCAGAAGCACCGTCTGAAATAAGCGACATCTTCGCTCGCCAAATCCCAAGGAACCGCCAGTACAGGGAGTTGCTTGCCTGCTAAACGGCGGCGCCCGTTTTTCGGGTTGCCAGCCGCTTAATCCGACGGCTGGAAGGTGGACAAAAAACCCCAACCGCACTGCGGTTGGGGCACTCCTCCTGGGAGCCCGTAGCCCGCCTCTCTGGAGGAGGGCAGGCTACAGTACCGGTCAGATGATGGTCACATCATTGTCGACATTGACCGAGCCGCCATGGATGGTGGCTACTTCGATGGCCACACCGTCGCCAGCACCATCGGCGTCATAAAACAGATGGCCCAGTTTGGTCGTGCTGTCGTACAGATAGCTGGCCGAACCCGTACCGCTGGCGCCGCCGTAGGCTGCACCATCGATTTCGATCGAGTCCTTGCCGGTGGCGAATTTGTAGATGTCGTCCACGGCGTCCGGGCTGTCGAAGACGAAGATGTCATTGCCGCCCTCGCCGTACAGATTGTCGTCGCCGAGGCCGCCGTTGAGGATATCGTTGCCGCCGCCGCCTTTGAGAACGTCGTGACCTGCGCCGCCGGCCAGATCGTCGTTGCCGCCTTCGGCCTTGAGAATGTCATCGCCGAGGCCACCGCTCAGTAGATCGTCGCCACCACCGCCGGCCAGCGTGTCATTGTCTTCGCCGCCGTCCAGGGTGTCATTGCCGCCATCGCCCTTCAAACGGTCGTTGCCTAGGCCGCCGAACAGATTATCGTCGCCGCCTGCACCGGCCAGCTTGTCGTCACCGTCGTCGCCATAGGCGGTATCGTCGCCGGCGTCGCCCTTGATATTGTCATTGCCCAGGCCGCCGTACAGAAGGTCGTCGCCAGCGCCGCCAGCCAGTTTGTCGTCACCCGCATCACCGTACTCGGTATCGTTGCCGGTGTCGCCCTTCAGGTTGTCCGAATCGTCGCCGCCGGCCAGGAAATCGTCGTCCTGGCCGCCTTTCAGCGTATCGTTGCCGGCGCCGCCATACAGCGTGTCCATGCCTTTGTCGCCGCTCAGACTGTCCGTGCCGGTGCCGCCGTAAAGCTCGTCATCATCGTCGCCGCCGCTCAACTTGTCGTTCCCTTCTTCGCCATAGAGATCGTCGTCGCCGCCGTTGCCCTTCAGCGTATCCTTGCCGCCACCCCCGAAGTAGTCGTCGTCACCGTCACCGCCTTTCAGCTTGTTGTTGATGGCAGCGTTGTCTTCGTAGTAATCGTCCGTTTCGCCGGGATGATCGTCGGCATCCTCGTCATCCTCTTCCTCGGCGCTGTCACCATGATCGTCGCTATGGTCATCGCCGAAATCGTCGGTTTCCACTTCCAGCAGTTCCTCAAGATCGCCATTGGCGGCCTGGGTTATGAACGCGTCGAAGCCCAGATTGATGTCGGAAATGGTGAATAGCAGCGCATCGGTATTGCCGAATAACTGAAGCTGGGTGATCGTGCCTCCGCTAACCCCCGGAGGCACATTGCCGTCGACTACGAAGCCAGTGCCGCTCACCACCAGTTGGCCTCCGTTCAGCGCAGCCAGTTCGGAGTCATCCTCCGTGCTCAGAATATCGAGCGTGACCGAGTTGTCGGTGGCCGTGCTGACGGTCAAGGCATCGATGTGGTCGATAAATTCCGACCAGTCGCCGGTGAATTCTGAAGATGTGGTAACAGTTGCCATCGGTTATCTCCTTATCTGTTTGGGACAAAGTACGGTGAAATACCTTGATGTTGTGTGTGAAATATTCCCGCAAAGTATCCGGGAAAGAAAGAGCAAATGCAAACCCCTTTTTTGCAAGAATGGCAGATGAATTTTTTTGACATATTTGTACTTTTTTGTGGTGATCCTTCGCCATCTGTTGCCAAGTAGAAGGGCTATCATTCCAGTTCCCATTAGAACCTTTGAGTTGAGCCCAGGCATACAATTCCCATGATCCAGACCATTAGTTTCATCACCCTCGGCGTTGCCGATCTGGCTCGCAGCCGGGCGTTCTACAAGGCACTCGGTTGGCAGGAATCGTCGGCCAGCCAGGAAGCGATTGCCTTCTTCCAGGCCGGGTCGGTGGCCTTCGCCCTGTTCCAGCGCGAGGCGCTGGCCGAGGATGCGTCGGTGCCGGCGGCGGGGAGCGGCTTTTCCGGATTCACGCTGGCTCACAACGTGCCGTCCGAAGCCGCGGTCATCGCCACGCTGGACGAGGCCGTAGCAGCTGGTGCGACGCTGGTGCGGCCGGCCGACAAGGTGTTCTGGGGCGGCTTTCGCGGCTACTTTGCCGATCCGGATGGCTTTCTCTGGGAAGTTTGCTGTAACCCTTTCATCCCGCTCGATGCGGGCGGTTTTCTCAAGCTTCCCTAGACCGGATGCTCGCACTGGCTTGGTGCGAATGCGGTGTCATCGAGCTTTCACGCGGTGCATGCGAAGATTCCGCTTGAATGGAAACAAGGGCTTGCACGCTGGTTCGTGTCTTGCTTTTAAGCCTGTAGTCATTTTGCCCGGAGCAAGCCCGTGTCCATCCATGTCGCACTGAATCACGTCACCACCTACAGCTACGACCGGCTGATCAATCTCGGCCCGCAGGTCATCCGCCTGCGCCCCTGCCCGCATTCGCGGACGCGCATCCTGTCGTATGCGCTGAAGATCGGCCCGGAAAAACACTTCATCAACTGGCAGCAGGACCCGCAGGGCAACTACCTGGCCCGCCTGGTCTTCCCGGAAAAGACCCGCGAGTTCAAGATCGAGGTCGACATGGTGGCCGAGATGTCGGTCATCAATCCCTTCGATTTCTTCCTCGAGCCGCACGCCGAACAGATTCCCTTCGATTACGAAGCCTGGCAGCGCCACGAACTGACGCCTTACCTGTACAAGCTGCCGGCGACGCCGCTGTTCCAGAAATACCTCGACGGCATTTCGCGCGAGAAGATGCGCAGCGTCGATTTTCTGGTTGCCCTGAACGCCCAGGTGCAGAAGGATGTCGGTTACACCATCCGGATGGAACCCGGGGTCCAGACGCCGGAAGAGACGCTGGCCAAGAAGACCGGCTCCTGCCGCGACTCGGCCTGGCTGCTGGTTCAGGTCCTGCGCCACCTCGGCCTGGCCGCCCGCTTCGTTTCCGGCTACCTGATCCAGCTGACCGCCGACGTCAAGTCGCTCGACGGCCCGTCCGGCCCGGAAGCTGACTTCACCGACCTCCACGCCTGGGCCGAGGTTTACCTGCCGGGTGCCGGCTGGGTCGGCCTCGATCCGACTTCCGGCCTGTTTGCCGGCGAAGGCCATATTCCCCTGGCTTGCACGCCGGAGCCGGGCTCCGCTGCACCGGTGACCGGTGGTCTCGACGACTGCGAAACCGAGTTCGGCCACCACATGCAGGTCACCCGCGTCTGGGAGGCGCCGCGCGTCACCAA